>JAUVCJ010000090.1:0-7500 GCA_030595765.1 Thermoplasmatota archaeon
GCAGGGCACTGACAGCCTACACACGAACTGGCAGAACCCTTCTATTCCAGTTTCAGATATCTCACCCCTTTCGGAGGTTCTGGGCGAGGCGACTTTTCCAGGCGGCTCCGATGCAATGGCACCTATAGACCTTACAGACCCTACTTACCCTCTCGAAAGTTCAAATGAGTATGCATCTCCAATGGATTCAGAACTCTCTGTTGACAGCACCCTTCCATGGAGCATTCAGCCGGCATCACAAGTCGGAGAGGTCGCAGACCCGGACGAACTGGTTCGCCTTGTTGTACTGCTTCCAGGTGAGCCCCTTGCCCGCACTCATGGCATCGGCCTTCTGGATGACTTAGACATCATAGCCCCTCTGGAAGTATCCCCTACAACGCATGCAGCTACATTGGACAAGACTCAGCGCTCCCTGGAGTTGGCTACCCAACAAAGTGAGGCCATGTCGTCTCTCAAAAGCTCCGGTGTTGAGCTCGAACACAGATGGAGCTATTCATATGCACTCAATGGATTCTCCATTGTGGTGCCAAGAGGCCAGATAGATATGGTTCGTTCCGATCCTTTGATCCTGAGTGCCAGAGAGACCACCACATTCACTATGGATCTGAACCAGACAGTACCATTGGTCAATGGCACAACGGCTCGGGTCGATTACGGTACCAACGGGAGCGGTGTCGTGATTGCCATCCTGGACACAGGAATTGATGTAAGCCATCCTGGTCTCGATGATCTGGATGATGATCCTGGCACCATTGACCCCAAGGTAATTGGGTTTCAGGATTTTACAGAAGATAATTTCGACCTGACATTGGATGACCCTTACGATGATAATGGGCATGGCACTCATGTTGCAGGCATTGCTGCTGGAACCGGGGGTGGCAATACAAACTATACTGGTGTTGCCCCAGGGGCTCAGCTAGTAGGGGTGAAGGTACTATATTACACTGGCGGTGGTTTATCGGATGATATCATCGCGGGACTGGACTGGTGTATATCAAATATCACGGGTTTGGGCATTGATATAGTTTCCATGAGCCTTGGCAGGCCAGAAAATTCTGATGGAACAACTGACATGGAGAGGGCTGTTGACAACGCTGTATACGCCGGCCTCCTTGTGGTGGTTTCTGCAGGCAATCTCGGCCCGTCTGAGTTCACGGTTGGTAATCCTGGAACTTCTAACCTTGCGCTTACCGTTGCAAACAATGACCTTGATCGGGAGATGGCAGAATCCTCATCTCGAGGACCCACTCATGATTTCAAGCTCAAGCCTGATATCTCAGCACCAGGGGTAGACGTTGTTTCAGCAAACGCCTATTATGATGCCGATGAAGATGGTGTTCCTGAGTTAAGGCTAGACATGAAATGTGGCTATCCTAACTATGTTTGCGGAGACGGCTTTGTTGGTGAGCGGTACTACAGGGTGGGTGGGACATCAATGTCCACCCCTCACGTTAGTGGGGCAGCAGCCCTTATGTTGGAAAATAATCCTGGCCTAAAGCCGCTGCAGGTAAAAAGCATACTAATGACCTCAAGCCATGACCTTGGCTTTTCTAAGCTAGCCCAAGGTGCTGGCATGCTGGATGTGCCCTCTGGCCTGAACGCTGACATTGCTCCTATGCCCTCATCTATAAGCGCTCAGGTGATTGGCCAGTATGCTGGCATCTTCAACCGTATGTTTACTATAAATCTCTACAACGTGGTTGGTCATGATGTCTACTACAGCGCTACAGTGAAGAATCAAACCCATTTCGGTGGATACATGAGCAAATCAAGCTTCTTTGTAGACACGCAAGACCCTCGACAACTAAGGCTATATCTCCAGGTGGATACCGACGCTATAGGCTGGGGGTGGCATGATTCCGAGATAATCTTGCAGTCCAATGATCCGGTGCCAAAGGTGGTTCGTATTGTGTTCGGCTTTTTCGTGGGGAACGTGCTGGATGTGGATTTTTATCCAAAGAGCAACGTACCAATGAAATTCATCATACACAACGGAACCCTCCAGAGGGAGTACACGAATCCTGGTCAACTTATCCGTCTTTTCCTTCCAACTGGGCGCTATGATTTTATAACCCTCTATAGGGACCAGTTCTTTTCTCATTGGGAGATGGTTGTCAAGGAGAATGAATTAGTTCAAGGCATGAGGGTGCTTACGGTTTCAGACCTTGAGGCCACGCATAGGGTCAGTTTGGAGGCTAAAAATGAGTGGGGGAACTTAATCCCTCAGTCTCGCTATGGTAAGTCCTCATTCTCCTTGATATATAAGGATTCCTTCCCTGTGCTTTCCAGGGACATCAAAATCGGCTTTGAGCCGCTCTACATCTCCTCCTTCTCCACCGATTATAGGCTTGATATGCACCAAAGAGCCTATTCCGACGTTGCAAATACATATTACGACATTGATGGCTCAGCAGTTGGGTTGAGCATAGGCACTACCCTCTCTACCGATTACTCGAATTACAAGCATCTCCAGATCGATACCGGTTTCTCTGATGATTACTCCCAGAGCCTATACATGAAACTACGTGATGTGGTGGTGGATGAGGTAACAGATCCTGGTGGGAACTTATCCTTAAGAATGGATAAAGCAAGGCTACTCCAGAGCGACAACATTGAGCTTCAATACCCCTACATTGTGAATGTTTATATGTTATCCATTCCAGTCAATGGAGTTTACATGGATAAAGATGGATACCAGCATCGGAATTGGCAGTTCCTGCAATATGACTTTTCAACCCAACCTTTCCTCCAGTATATCATGAACGAGCCTCTGGATCTTGGGCGTAGCCCGCTTCTTATCCTTGATGGCTATCATATCCGGGGATATTCATATGAAGTAGGTTTTCCTCAGATATTCGATGTTCAAAATACCTATGATATGGGGCTAGAATTCTTTGCCTGGATGGGCAGGATGAACAACGAGCCAAATGCTGTCAACATTCACCCAGAGGCTTATTTTGATAAACTACTGGCAAACAACGTTCTGTTCCGGGATCAGACCCAGAGCAATGACTATACCGATCCTTACCCGACCACATTTCAGATCCAGTCCGGGGGCATTTATGTTCTTGAGGGAAATGTGAATGATTACGAGGAGCTTGTCAGAACTGACGAGGTAGGTAAGCATTGGTACTTTGTATCACGTTATAATTTCCCATTGCCTTCCAGCGGCAAGTACACAATGGTATTAAAGAAAGATTATGCCTCAGGCGTGGTGTCCAATCCAACTGCCACTGCAGCGCTGTCATTTGATACAAGCTTGTCAGATCCTAATCCGCCTGCGATAAAGCATGTCAACGTACTTCACAATGGAGTCCTGGGGGATGGACTGGGACAGACTGGGAACACCCTTGAATTCTCATTGGACCCTGTGGGTGGATCAATTTCAGCAGTGGAAGTGTTCGTCTATCATAACTCCAGTTGGACCTCCCTTCCGTTGATCATTGATGGCGATGATTACACCGTAGATTTTGACCTTCCATCAGGAGCTAGCTCGGATCAGGTCGCATTGCAGATATCGGTCATGGATGATTCTCTGAACATTCTTAGATTCACCTTTGGCATACCTGCCGTGGCAGGGGAGCTTTTCATCTCAAACCTGGTTGTGGAAGCAGAAGCCGCCAGTGTTGGCTTTGTTCCTCCTGCTTATAATGTTGACAGAGACCAGCCCCTTACACTGTCTGCTATGCTCACAAATACACAGACCCAGGACGAAACCGGAGTGGGTCTGGAGTTCGAGATGGATGGGCACATTGTCGCAATCGAGGGCGGCCTGACCATCCCAGCACTCTCTACAGTTTCCATTCCAATGTACTGGGACCCACCGCTACAGGGCACTCATACATTGAAGGTAAATATCATCAATCCTGAACCGCAATCAAAGGACAAGATGTTTTTCGTCAATCACAGGCCTGTGGTAATGGCTCCTGATGTGGTTCAAGCAACTCAGGATGTGCCATTCCAGTTAAATGTGGGTGTGGATGACGAGGGCGAGGTCCTGTTTCAGGACGATACCGACCTCTTTGATCTTTCAGGCACAACTGGGGCAGTTCAGTTCACTCCTGTTAACTCTCAAGTTGGAGATTACATTGTCAGGTTCTCGGTGGTCGACTCCTTAGGTGCTGTTGGCTACAAGGACGTATCATTCAGTGTGGTCAATGTGAACGACCCTCCGGTCTTTGTAGGGGCTCCGCTATTGGCTGCTGTTGAGGAGGCTCTGTATCAGTATCAGGCCGAGGTCGTGGATATTGACCAGGAAGTAACCCTTGACCCCTTGACGTACTCAATAATACAAGGACCTGCTGGGATGAATATCGTAGGAACCTCTGGGATGATTAGCTGGACTCCCAGCAACACCCAGGCCGCAAACAGCCACCAGATCAAATTGGAGGTCAGCGATGGGGATGCAATTGATTATCTCAATTTCTCAATCCTGGTTGCCAATGTGAACGATCCTGTGAGCATAACCAGCTCTCCAAACACCGTATCCTTGGAGGATTCGGTCTATCTCTATTCAGTGCTTGCGATGGATGACGATCTTTTAAATCCCTCTCAAGAGTCCTTAGCATACAGGTTCGATACTGCTCCAGCTGGGATGATCATCGGAGCTAGTGATGGTGTTATATATTGGACCCCTGTAAACAGCCAGTCTGGAAAGAACCATGCAGTATCCATCAATGTCACAGATGGGGAGACATACGCTACCCAGACCTACCAACTATGGGTGGAGTCCCAGAATGATTCTCCACAATTTGGCATAATACCCGGTACATTCAGCCTGTGGGAGGATACATTGAACCCGCGGTTAATCGACCTTTTTGAATACGTTTCCGATGATGATAACGATGATTTTCAGCTGCTATTCTCGGTGGCAGACAATACTCAGAGAGAACATGTGAAACTTGTGATAACCGACCAGCGCTACCTCGGAGTATCCTGGCTGGAGGCTAACTGGACTGGATCCACACTTGCAACCCTTCAGGTATGGGACCCTGCTGGACAGACCAATTTTTCGACTCCCTTTCTGATCGGGATAACTCCAGTAAATGACCCCCCATATTTCATGGCCATACCCCAACTTGCTATACAAGAGGATTTGACCAGTGACGTTAGAGATGTGGATCTTAAGTCCTATGTGGTGGATGCTGATGTCGATGCCGCCTTTCTGGAATATTCCTATGACTTTGATGGTGATAAGATACAGGTATCACTCTCTCCTGATGGAGTGCTTAACATCAGGCCAAAAGAGAATGATTTTGCCGGGACTCTGGTAATCGATGTTATGGCTAGTGATGGTGTTTATCTGGCTGAGCAAAGCATTACTGTGACAGTAACACCTGTCAATGACCCCCCGGTATTCCTCCCCATAACAGGGGATTACTCTCTAGCAGAAGACACATTCTATGACAAGCTGGTAGACCTGTACGATTTTCTACTGGATCCAGACACTCCACTCCCCTACATCGAACTTTCTGTGGTGGAGTCCTCGCCACCCTTTGTAAATGTAAGTATCTATCAGAATAGATACCTCAGCGTGAATGCGTATCAGGGAGAGCAAAATGATCACTGGTGGGGGGAAGTGAACGTTGTTGTTCAGGCAAAGGACCCCTCAGGGGCCAAGGCAACAATTGGGCCATTCAGCCTCCAGATAACTTCTGTCAATGACCCGCCAATGTGGTTTGAGATCCCTATAGTGCTTCTCAATTCAGAATCTATGTCCATATCCATCAACCTGAGCGAGTTTTCCCTGGATCCCGACGGTGACGATCTAGTTTTTCAGCTTTTAAATCAAACTAGTGATGGCCTGACTAGCAGCACTTTGTCTGATAATTTTCTGGATATCGATGTATTCGACTCCAACAGCGGTGTTGTGGGTCTAAGCAAATTGACCCTGACGGCATTTGATGGGCAGTACGAGACCCGGAAGGTGATCACGATCGTGGTCTCCCTCTCTTCTTCAGGCGATCCCGGGACGGAGCCTGATCCTGGCGATGGCGGATCCGCTGATAATAATCAGGTGCCAACAGTTCAGATACTTTCTCCACTCAATAACCAGGAGGTCAAGGCCGAGGATAATGTGCTATTTATTGCCCTGTTTTCAGATCCTGAAGGCGGGCCTGGTTTTTATTCCTGGGATTTTGGAGATAACACCACAAGTAGGCAGAAGAGTCCTGTCCATGCATATGCTACTCCTGGGACCTATTCTGTGGAGTTGTGGGTGGAGGATGATGGGGGTTTGAAGGCCTTTACCTCGATCGAGGTGCTTGTATATGCTGATACCGACAATGACGGGATTCCAGATCGCCTGGATTCGGATAAAGATGGTGATGGGTTTCTGGATATTGATGATGTTTTTCCACTCGACTCGCTTGAATGGGCTGATATGGACGGTGATGGCCAGGGTGACAATTATGATGACGATGACGATGGTGACGGTGTGCCTGACCAGGATGATCCGTTCCCACTGGATCCCGGACTTGGAAAAAACCCTGACCCTTCCCTGGCGCTTGGAAACTCAGACCTTAATCTTGCTGGAATGATAGGCATGCTGCTGGTTGCTTTACTTGGGGCGATATTAATGGTCAGAGATTTCGTCAAACCACCACCCCCATGTGAGCCTGAGCAAGGGTATAATCAACAGTCTGGGCCAATGAGGATGGCTGATCGGGGTGCCTCTGGAGGGATAGCTAGAGGGGCAGCAGGAGGGATAGATGGGACGGCAGCTGAAGGGATAGATGGAGCGGCAAGTCATGTTGAGGTTCTTGAAGCGCAACTGACCCGTTAGTTCATTATTATCGTCGGTCGGCTCGTTTTTCAGGTATGTACTATTGTGGGCTTCACTTGCCTGCTAGGTATGTGCTATTGTAGGATTCGCTTTGCCTGCTAGATATGTGCTATTGTAGGATTCGCTTTGCCTGCTAGGTACTTGCTGATTGTAAGCTTCACTAACTAGCTATGTTCTTGTTCTTGTCTAGCCAACTCGCCCAAGAACTAATCTATCTCGTTGAAACCGGCCATCCGTTGGGTTATTTCAACTGTCGGACACTTCCTTTCTTTACTGGGTTTGGAGGTGTTTCAACCTCAATCTATATATACCCCCAGTGGAATGCCCGAAGTCCATCATAAGCCATATATAGACCAACATGGGATATATGTGGTCGCGTGACAGTAACGGCCCGGGGTGAACAGTGATCCTCGATTTCCACTGTGGCGTACACAACATGGAGTTGCAAGAAAACCGGTGGGTCTTTTATGCAGGCCTCGTGACCTCTTGCTTCCGACACTCGACCGACCAGCGGTGATATCAGTGGACAAGTTCTACATATCATCTAATTTGTGTGTAAGTAATAAAAAAGCTATCCGCCAATATTAATTCCGGTTGATCCTGCCGGAGGCCACCGCTATTGGAATTCGATTAAGCCATGCGAGTCGAGAGGGTTCGGCCCTCGGCATACGGCTCAGTAACACGCGAACAATCTACCCTGAGGTGGGGAATAACCC
>JAUVCJ010000116.1 GCA_030595765.1 Thermoplasmatota archaeon
AGAATAAAAAAAGAAAAGGAGAGCCAATTACTGGCTCTCACATTGGTCTCCATGGGGTCCGGGTTGACCCTGCTGGCCATTTCCGTTACCGTTTCCATTGCCACCCTGGCCGCCATTTCCATTACCGCCGCCGTTGCCGCCTTGTCCACCGTTTCCATGCTTATACGCATGCTTGTGCTGGTGTTCCATTGGGTCTGGTGTGTTGCCAACATAGCCATCGACCTCATCAACATCCAGGATGCCGTTGTTATCATCGTCATCATCCTGAACGTCCCGAAGCCCATCGTTGTCATGGTCCACTGGGAACTCGTCATCCACATCTAGTATGCCATCGGCATCATCGTCAGGGTCTTCACAGTTAGGGACACCGTCCCCATCCAGGTCGAACGTTCTCATCCCCTGCATGCCTGAGTCAGCAACCGGTAGTTCACCGGCACCGTCCTCTAGGAGTACAAGGGCCTCATCGCCAGTAGCTTCCTGGGATGCCGCCAGTGTGCTTACGGCAACAATGGCCAGGGCAATCCCGATCAGAAGAACCGGTATTGTTTTTGTTTTCATTTTCATGCACCTCAACATCATCTTTGGGTTCGACCATATAAGCTATTTTGCCGAATTCAACCCCTAAACAGCTCCAAATCGTACCCAAATTCAAACGAGATCCGCCAGGTAAATTAAGCCTTTACCCCCATCAATTTTGGGTGGCCAGGAGTGTTCCAAGCTGACCTGATACTCACTTCAAACTCAAATACAGTAGCAATCCAAGCGCAGCAGTTGCGCACATATCAGGTATCATTGTGAATATGCCGAATCCGTATATGTGGTAGCCAAAGGCCATTGGTACTAGGGGGTTGCTGGTTATCGAGTAGACAAGCAGCGCTGCCATGACCACGATGAGGCTTAGAGTGAACTCAGACTTTGTTGTGCGGTAAAACGATACATATAACGCTATCAATATGCTGGCAATGTCAGCGTTAGCCAGGGTAATTTCGCTCTTTACATGTATGAAGCTGTCTCTGTCAGCATGGTAAAAGTTTCGTGTGCTGTTAGGGAATAACTCCATGTATGCGGTCTCGTTGAGCCCTCCCATGCCTCCCTGGGGTCTCTGAAGTGGCGGCTTCTCTATGTAGGTATTGCCTAAGGCATAGCCCACTACTGCAGCTGTCACTATCAATGCGACGATTATTGCCACCAATATGCTCTTTTTCATGTCATCACTTCCTATCATCGGTCTTATTTAACTGATTTTTCCCACTTTTGACCCAAATCTCCTCGAAGAGCTCGTAGCCATCTTCGAGCAACTCAGATAAGAAGTACATCTTGCCGTACTTTTGGCCGTGGGTAGATATAATATTGTTCTTCTCAAGAACGCCTAAATGATGCCGGATTGTCTTGTAGTCCAGCTCCAGCCTTTCAGCTAGCTGGTTGGCATTGGCAGGCATTTCATGAATGGATTCAATGATGCGGGCACGGTTGAACCCGCCCTCGCTGGCAGCGATGATCCACCACAGAAGTTGCTTTAACGCTCGCATCGAACCAGGAAGCTAGGCACTTGTACTTTTAGATTATGATTCCAGATCCATGATACAATGTTATGATATGGCTCGTAAATTGAAAGGCTCGGTTGTCCTGATGGTTGGAAGTCGGCTGGTTATATGGGCTGGGGTCTCACTCGGGTTTGGCAAATGAGCAATACACCTGGCCCACAACCCAGGGCACAAGGCTTGCTCCAAGGATTAGCGCCCATCCGTTCAGGCCTGGGTCCACGGTGTTCAGGGCTAGTGAAAGCCCAGGTGCATAGGTTGCAGCCATGAGCAGGAAGACACAGATGCCAAGAGCAACCCACACATACTTGTTGGTGGTGACACGGTTTTTGAAGAACTTCGTGCCAGGATCTCTCATGTTGAACACATGCCATAGCTGGGCAAAGGCAAGTGTAAGGAAAGCTATCGTGACAGCTCTCTGGTCTCCCATTTCCAGTGGGCCGAGTGCCAGGATGAAAGCGAAGAGTACAGAGAATGTAATGGTCAGGCCGTATCCTGCAATTCCAAGCCAGTGTCTTTTGGTTATTATTGCTTCATCTGAGCCCCTGGGGGGTCTGCGCATGGTATCCATGCTACCCCGGTTCACACCCAGAGCGAATGCTGGAAATATGTCTGTGACCAGGTTGAGAAACAGTATCTGGAGTGGAAGAAGAGGCAGGATGGTCCCGAGAAGCGTTGCTATCAAGATAACCATCAATTCGCTTATGTTACATGAAAGGAGATAATACACAAAGGACCTGATGTTGGCAAATATTGTCCGTCCATATTCAACCGCCATCACAATGGAGCTGAAGTTATCGTCCTGAAGGACCATGTCCGAGGCTTCAACTGCTACCTGAGTGCCACGCTGACCCATTGCCACTCCTATGTCGGCTTTCTTCAGTGCTGGCGCATCGTTGACACCGTCACCGGTCATAGCTACGATCGCACCGTTGCGCTGATGCAACTCAATAAGGTTGAGTTTCTGGGCAGGGTCGACCCTGGCGAAAATGTTGGTGGTGAGTAGCTTTTCCCGCCCTGTTCTATCCAGCTCATCTGGTGGCCTTATCTCCCTTCCATGGAGCACGCTCTCATCCTCGTTCTCGATCAAGCCAACGCTGAGTCCAACGTTCCTGGCTGTGGGAATCTGGTCGCCGGTTAACATTATCACTCTGATGCCTGCCTCTCTGAAGGCGTGTATGGCATCCTTTGCTTCAGGCCTGGGTGGGTCTAGCATCCCAACAAAGCCCAGAAAATTGAGGTTCTCATATGGCTTTTCAGAAAGGCTGCTTGCCTGCTTGCTTGCAATTGCCAGTATTCGCAGGCCATCAGTTGCCAGCTCATTGTTGCGCTTCATCAAGCCTGCCCGTTCCTGCTCCCCCATCTTCTGGGTCCCATTCTTTCCGGCCAGGGTGGCGCATGCCTTTAGAACCGATTCTGGAGCTCCTTTGACAGCTACCAGGTATTCTTCTTCCTCTTCTTCCAATACATTGCCACTCTTTCCTATTTTATTGATAGCACCATCCTCATCAATCTTTGGATTTATGCTATGGTAGGTAGCCATCATCTTCAGTATCGAATCGAAGGCCTCCTCCTTGACCTCAGGCATTGAAGCTACAAGCTCATCCCTGACAACACCAGCCTTGCGACCCATTATCAGAAGCGCGGCCTCCATTGGGTCGCCTACAAAGCTGACCCCTTTCTCAGTGGCTCTAAGTGCTGCATTGTTGCACAGCGTCGAGACCTGGATTACTTCATCTAGAGCCCTCTGGGCGCTTGGGTCGATCGTTCCATTTGCGTTGTTGAAGGTTCCTTCCAGACTCAATCCGGAGCCTGTGATGTTGATGCCCTCATGGGGTGTTTCTACATAGGTCACAGTCATGCGATTCTCAGTGAGGGTTCCAGTCTTGTCCGTGCATATCACGCTGGTGGAGCCAAGGGTCTCGACTGCTGAGAGACGACTTACAAGCACGTTGCGCTTAGCCATTCTGAGCATGCCTCTGGCCAGCGCTATGGTTGCAACGATCGGCAGGCCTTCAGGAACCGCAGCCACAGCCAGTGCTATTGCGGTCTCTATCATGAGTAAAAGATCCTGGCCTCTTAGAATTCCACTGATGACCACCACTACGACTATCCCCATCAGGAGCCACACCAGTTTCTGGCCCAGCTTTGTCAGCCGCTCCTCAAGGGGTGTTATTTCTTCGTCAGCCTGCTCTACTGATTTTGCGATCTTACCCAGCTCAGTATTCTTTCCAGTGGCGACTACCAGACCTCTTGCGTTCCCTCTGGTAACTGCTGTACCGTTGTAAAGCATGCAATATCTTTCGGCTAGTACGGTATCGGCAGCTACTGGTTCCATCCTCTTCTCAACAGGCATCGATTCTCCTGTAAAGGTGGACTCGTCCACTTTCAGCTTGGAGGCCTCGATGACCCTACAGTCAGCAGACACCACATCGCCAGCGTCCAACACAATGATGTCACTAGGTACCAACTCTTCAGCCAGGATATTCTGCACCTGCTTCTCACGAAGGACATTGGTACTCACCTTTGTCATGCTGTAGAGTGCTTCCATGGACCTTGTTGCCCTTGACTCGGTTATGAATCCTATAATGGCGTTAATTACCACTACAATTATGATGGCAGTGCCTTCTAGGTATTCATGAAAAGCAAATGATGCAATCGCAGCCACCATTAACAATGCAACAAGTGCGCTCTTGAACTGATAGACCAGTATGGACCACGCACTCTTCTCCTTCTTTTCTTCGAGCCTGTTCATCCCATATTTGGCTCTGCGAGCCAACACCTCAGATGAGGATAGCCCGGTGACTGGATCCACTTTTAGTTTTGCTAGCATCAGATCATGGGACTGGGTCCAGGGTTTCTCCCCTGGTTCTCTGGCAGGATCCTTCTGGCCAGTTTTTGCAGGCGCAATAGTTGTTGATAAGGCATTAGCATTGGCAGGAGGCATATTCATTCACGCTGGACATCTAGATGTGATACTCAATTATAGGAGTTTTGGTTGTATGAATTTCTCTATGTCCTTGATGTTCCAGTGCATGATATCCTCTTTCTCCATTATCTCCAGGCATTTCTTGGTAAAGCCGCTCTTTGAAACAATCAGATACCTTTCTTTCCTATTGTTGCAACGCCACTGGACCAGTTTTGCTTTTCTCTTCAGCTCGTCAACGACATTCCAACCAACAGGCCTGCTTCGCCATTTCACTTCTCCAAAAAGAATACTGCCCCTTTTTTTGTCAATGGAAACAATATCTATCTCTTCACCCTGCCTGTTCCACCAGGAGCCTGTTCTGGTGTGTTCCTTTGATATTATCTCGCGTACGACTTCCTCGAATTTGAATGACGCAAAGGAGGGGAAATCGATTTTTATCATTTCAAGTAGCTCATCATATCTCTCGGCTTCTCGCAAGTCCATGTTGGGAAATATGTATCTGAACCAGAATCTAATGAATTCGTCTTTTATCTGGTATCTGCTCTTCTTAGAGCGACTGGTTTCTGTGATTGGATATTTTTTATTCACTATTTCAAAGTTGATAAGGTCATTCACATATCTTCCCAAGGTCGTGGTGGAGAGTCCAGTATAGTCTGAGATCTCGGTGTATGTCCTCTTACCTTTGGCAATGGCCTCCAAAATTGAGAAATATGCCCTATGTTCTCCTCCGAATTCCTGTAAAAGAATGTTATATGGCTCCATGTTGAGTGGCGAATATTTTGGTATTATAAGTCTAGTCCATATATCTTCAATGCCATGGATTTCATACTGGTCGAGTATGGTGTAGTATTTTGGGTATCCACCGAACATGGAGAATGTGGATATCCTATCTGAAAAATTCCCTTTTATGTTCAGGAGGATATCTTTTGTTGGAAGCGGAGGAAGGTTCCATATCTCGGTGGCCCTGCCAAAGAGAGGGGAACTGCGGTCTTCGAATATCTTTTTCATCATTCCGAGATATGAGCCTACTAGTATGAGCATCGCCTCGTGTTTTTCTTCATCAATTATCTTCTGAAGTGTAGTGAAAAATGAAGGGTCAACCCTAGCGAAGTTCTGAAATTCGTCTATCACAACAACAGAATACTTGGAGAGGAAATGCCTAAGTAGGGGCTCCCATGAGGCAAATAGCACACCACCTCCAGCATGTTTTGACCAGTCCCTTAGAAGTATTTCTGACCTCTTTTCCTCGACAAATAAATATATCGGTGCTTCAACTCCTTTTATGAATTCCTGAATAAGTCGTGTTTTTCCAACACGCCGTCTTCCGACGACCACAATAAATGGTGGCCTTTTCAGTGATGAAAGCTCATTAAATCTTTTCAACTCATTGTCCCGGTCAATAAAATCAATCGGCATAGGAATCATTCTTGAAATGGATGTTTATTGCTTATATATCTTTTGGGCCCTGCCTAATGGCTCTTACATGAGCTATTCAAACACATTTAAAAACAAGTGACTAAGTTTCCTAAACTTTTGGTTCTTCACCTTAACCTGACATCTTTATAGATGAGACACAGCAATATCTGCGTTGGTGGCGATAATTGGTAGATAAGCGCCAAAAGATTCTGGCAGTTGCGGTAGTTGTCATTCTGCTAGCTGGTGGATTGATAGGATTAGGGTCACTTGTCAGGAACATATATGCAGACCCGGCCTTCAACCCCTATGAGCCAGAGAACGGGTTCGCAGACCAGGGCAGGCCGCTGTTGGTCAAGGGGTGAGCAGTCTGGGAAGTTATAGTGGTTGCTTCAATCGTTAATCAGATTTATTTAGTGCAGGGGTGTTGTCTATACTTGATTATTACAACAAAACATTGTGTCTTGTTTAAACCGCCAATATTTTATGCTTCGGATGCAGTTAATGTATTATGCGGCTGTGCAAGAGTTGTAATATCCAGACCGCTGAGATGTTTTGCCCAAAATGCCACAATCTATCCTCAATTTCTGAGGAGATATCTGCATTGGAAGACGCAGACATCCCGAAGGATTCTTCAAACGCAATTCAGATGACATTTGTTCCCAACAAAAAGCATAGTGGAATTTTCGGTAGTGTCCTAATATACAATAGTTTATATGTCTGGTAGTACATGCCCTTGTCGGGATGCGTTATGGTTAGACCACGAGGAAAAATAGATGTTGTGTGCCAGAATATCAAATGTCGATATTATCTGAAAGAGACGGGAAAAGATATAATCAAAAGTGGCAAATACCGTACAGGCCATCAAAGGTATTATTGCCATCATTGTCAAACCTATTTTATGGAGACAAAGGGAACTCCATTGTATCGGAAACAATTATCTGAACGTGAAATAATCCTGATATGCAAATTATTGGTTGAGAAGAACGGCATACGTAGTATTGAACGAATTACTGGTCACCATCGAGATACTATTGGTAGGTTGCTGGAGGATTTGGCCGAACACGCACAGAAGATGAATGACTATCTCATACATGATCTGGATCTTGCCCAATATGAATGCGACGAACTCTGGTCTACTGTTAAAAAAAACAGAAAAAGGTTAAGCACGACAGCCCAACTCGGTCTGAAGAAGGTGATGCCTGGATCTACACCTGTGTAAAACGAGTTTCATACTTCTTTGTGGCGTTCTCAGTTGGAAAATGGACGAAAAAAACCTGTAAAC
>JAUVCJ010000163.1 GCA_030595765.1 Thermoplasmatota archaeon
TCTCGTGATGATTCCAGCCCTTCCCTTGATGACACTAGGGCTTCTCGTGATGATTCCAGCCCTTCTCTTGATGACTCCAGGGAGGTGGAGCAATGAGTGAGACAAATAGCGGTTATGATGCCATTGTCATAGGTTCAGGAAGCGTTGGCACCCCATCATCGGTTTTTCTGGCGCAAAAGGGCTTCAAGGTGCTGGTGCTAGATGGCAATGCAAGTGCTGGGCAGGGCGAGAACAAGGCTGCGATCGGTGGGGTCAGGGCGACTCATTCTGACCCTGCAAAGATAAAGGTCTGCCAGGAGAGTTTAGGAATATTTTCCACCTGGCAAGACCGCTACGATGTTGATGTAGGATGGAAGAAGGGCGGTTACACATTCCCAGTTTACGAGCAAAGGGAAGAGGACATCCTGAAGTCCATTCTTCCGATCCAGAAGGAGTACGAGCTTAACATCGACTGGAAAGACCCCGACTATATCAAGCAGATCGTGCCTGGCATAAACCCCAACGGACTTCGCGGTGGAACATTCTCTCCTGATGATGGGCAGGTCAGCCCGCTCATGTCATCCGAAGCCTTCACAAAGGAAGGAAGGAACCTGGGGGTTGACTTCCACTTCAGGGAGGACGTCACCGATATCCTTGTCCAGGGCGATAGGGTAACAGGTGTGAAGACAAACAAGGGAGAATACATGGCTGACGTTATCCTCAATGCCGCAGGTGCAAAGGCCACCGCGGTCTGTGAGATGGCGGATTTTAGCATTCCGGTGATGCCAGATAGCCATGAGGCAGGCATATCCGCGCCTGTCAAGGACTTCTTGGGGCCGCTGGTTGTGGATCTAAGGCCAAGCAAGGATGGCAAGACCTCCAACTTCTATTTTGGGCAGAACCATGAAGGCGCTCTGATATTCTGCTACACTCCAAGCCCACTGTTCCCAGGCGTAGACCATTCCTGCACCTCGGAGTTCATGCCGATAATAGCCAAGCGGCTTGTATCCCTGATACCCAGGCTCAAGAACCTCGTGATTAGAAGGCTCTGGCGGGGACTCTACCCAATGACACCAGATGGTGTAGCAGTGGTAGGCAAGTGGGATGAGCTTGATGGAATGTACCTAGGCATTGGAATGTGCGGCCAGGGCTTTATGATGGGGCCAGGAGTTGCCAACAACCTTGCATCGCTGATATCCAGTGGCAAGCCAGTAATGGATTCGGCTGTGTTTGACACACTATCGCCAAAGCGTGACTTCTATGCTCAAAAAACAGAATTGCTAAAGTAAGGAAGGATTGTGCAAAAGTAGGTAGAGGAGAAATGACAGCCTTCAAATAATCGCAAGGATGCTATTCATAGAATAGTAAAGATGGAACTCAAATAATCGCTTGGATGGTATTCAGATGTTGGTGGCGGCAATCAGTATGATGTCGACCCTGTTCGAATAGGTGTCTTCAACTATCACACGGTGGAGCATCTGGATCTCGGGGTGCCTTTTGAACACCTCGTCCATCACTATCTCCACATCCTCTATGAACTCATTGGGGCCCATCTTGGCAAAGAAAAGACCCTTCTGGATGGGGCTGTCCCGCAGGTACGGCAGATGCAGTGCCTCCTGTGTTGCCATCTCGAACTTTCGCTTGCCAATGCTGGAGCCCAATCCCAGGGTTGCCAGCCTGCTACCTGAAAAGAAGTCCAGCATCGGGCCGATGTCGTTCTTGATAAGAATTGTGGAAAAGCAAGTCACAGGATGAGCCAGAAGTTCGTCCATTACCGAGAACGCTTGAGCCATCGGCAACTCTGGAGCCAGTTCCAGAAGGACATCATTGGGAAGCACTATGGCCAGGTCCAGCTCCTCCAGGAGATGCTTGAGTCCCAATTGAGCTACCTCGGTCCGGCTATTGCTTTCAACTGCAAAAGGCAATGATAGGAGCCCTATCACAGGCAGACCCTTCTTCTTTGCCATCCTGGCGACTTCAACTGAAGAACCTGTGCCGGTTGCACCACCAAGGCCAACAAGCAAAAATAGTACGTCCAGACCATTGAGCACCCGGAGCACCTCTTTCTTGGAGCCCCATACTGCATAGATGCCATGGTCTAGAATTGAGTCCGAGGATTTTTCCTTGCGTGTCTGAGGAGTGAGCAGGATCTTCAGGTCAGTGGACAATCTCTTCAGATGCTCTGCATTGGAGTCAAGGGCAATGGTTCGTAACCCTGTAGCGCCTGTTGTCAGGGCGTTGGCCATGTTGCATCCGCCACTGCCGCATCCGAGCACGCCTATATTAGGCCGTTTATGCGGTGGGTTTGCTTCTTCTTCGGTATCGACAGGATGATCCATTTTAATGCTACGTCCCTATGCCTTCAGTTATCTTAGGTTCCCAAAGTGAGTTCAAATATTTGTTTTTGTTCCCAAGATTCGAGTCCATGTAATTGTTCCTGTGGTTCGAACCATTATAATTGTTCCTAATCCTGGGATTCAAGCCATCTCTGAGCATCAATGGCGCTCATGCAACCTGTGCCAGCAGCTGTTATGGCTTGTTGGTATCTAGAATCCGCCACATCACCAGAGGCGAATACTCCGGGAAGTGAGGTCTGGGTGTTCTGGGTTATCAGGATGTAGCCATCTTCATCCAGGTCGATCTGACCCTTGAAAAGTCTGGTGTTCGGCTCATGGCCAATGGCAACAAAGACCCCATCGCATGAGATATCTCTGACCTTACCAGTTACCACGTCCTTGAGCTTGGCACCGGTCACGCTGTGCTCTCCTAAAACCTCTTCAAGCACACTGTTCCAGAGCATCTCTATCTTGGGATTTCCCAAGGCCTTGTCCGCCATGGCCTTGCTACCTCTGAGCTGGTCTCGTCTATGGACCAGGCTGACCTTGGATGCGAAGCGAGTAAGGTATGTAGCTTCCTCCAGAGCGGTGTCGCCCCCACCGATAACCAGAACGTGCTTCTCTCTGAAAAAGAACCCATCACAAGTTGCGCAAGCACTGACCCCTCTGCCTCGCAGTCTGGTCTCGGAATCAAGACCGAGCCATCTTGCAGTTGCTCCGGTGGCAATGATGACTGCCCTGGCCTCAATAAGTTCTTCATCCAGCCATATCTTCTTGATGGTGCCGTTCAGCTCAAGTGCTGTAACGTCCTTGTCAATGAACTTGGCCTCGAACTTCTCAGCCTGGGCTCGTAACAGCGCGATCAATTCAGGCCCTTGAATACCCTCTGGAAAGCCTGGAAAGTTCTCCATCTCCGAGGTGATCATGAGCTGACCCCCTGGAATTGCACCTGAGATAACTTGCGGGCTAAGTCCTGCTCTGGCAGTATAGAGCGCCGCTGTAAGGCCAGCAGGTCCTGAACCGATTATAACCACATTTTCCATTGCAACACTTCCATTATTGAACCGTATCCTAGACTCCTAACCGTATTTCTAAGGGCAATTCCTAAATCATTCCTAAATGGAAGCACCTATAGACCTATGCTGGAGGTAACTATAAAGCTAGCAAAGACCAGCGAGACTATGGACATGAGCTTGAGCAGGATGTTCAGGCTTGGGCCGGAGGTGTCCTTGAACGGGTCGCCAACGGTGTCGCCGACCACAGCTGCTTTGTGGGCATCCGAGCCCTTGCCGCCGTGTGCTCCACCCTCGATGTATTTCTTTGCATTGTCCCATGCTCCACCGGCGTTGGCCATCATCACAGCCATCAGGAAACCGGTTGTAAGGGCACCCATGAGCAGGCCGCCAAGTGCCTCTGGACCAAGGATGATGCCTACGATCACAGGGCTGAGAATCGCAGTCATGCCTGGTAATACCATCTGTTTAAGTGCTGATTCTGTGGAAATATCAACGCATCTGGCATAATCCGGCTCACCTGTGCCTTCCATGATACCAGGGATCTCTCTGAATTGCCTGCGCACTTCCTCGACTATCTCAGAAGCAGCCTTTCCGACTGCCTTCATTGTCATGGCGCAGAATATCATTGTAAGCATGCCGCCTAGGAACAGGCCAACAAGCACATCGGGATTGGTCAGGCTCAGTGTAAGTGGAGCCTTCCCCATGGTAGCCAGGGCAATGTCTGCGCTCTGGACATATGCGACTGTGAGTGCAAGAGCGGTCAGTGCAGCTGAGCCTATGGCAAAACCCTTGCCTGTTGCAGCAGTGGTGTTTCCCAGGGAATCCAGCGCATCTGTGCGCTTTCTAACATAGGGTTCAAGATGTGCCATCTCGGCAATGCCGCCAGCGTTGTCAGCAACAGGGCCGTATGCATCGGTTGCTAGTGTTATTCCCAGGGTGGAAAGCATGCCAACTGCAGCGATTGCAATACCATAGATGCCAGCAAGCGAGAATGATACCAGTATCGCTCCTGATACGAACAGGACTGGAGGCATCGTAGAGAGCATACCAACCGAAAGTCCCCTTATCAGCAGGGGTCCTGCACCTGTGGTGGCAGTCTCGGCAATATCCTTGGTGAATCTGTACTGGGTTGCTGTAAATACCTCGGTAAAATAGCCAATGAGGTTACCTGCGACCAGGCCGGTCACAATGGCTCCGAATATCCCATAATAGGCCTCTCCCATTATGAGATGGACCACGAGGAAGGCGCCGATCGCGCTCAATATAGAGGCTACGTAAATTCCAGAGCGAAGTGCCCAGAGCAATGCTTCCTGGTCGGCTTTGTCCTTGGTCTTAACAAAGAAGCTTCCTACCATGGAACAGAGAATACCCATTCCAGCCACTGCAAATGGGAGCAGAATGGCTCCGTACAGGATGTCATTGGGTGAATTGCGGAACATGAAGTAGCCCAGAGCCATTGTGGCTATGATGCTGCCAACATAGGATTCGAACAGGTCTGCGCCCATTCCAGCAACATCGCCAACATTGTCGCCAACGTTATCTGCGATCGTGGCTGGGTTGCGCGGGTCATCCTCAGGAATGCCAGCCTCGACCTTGCCTACAAGGTCTGCACCGACATCAGCGGCCTTGGTATAGATACCGCCACCGACCCTTGCAAACAAAGCAATTGTGGATGCGCCGAATGAGAACCCGGCAATGACCTCGACAGTCTGTCCAAGGTTGCCACCAGACACCTCAAAGAGGAGCACGAATGTCAAACCGAGGCCTAACAGGCCAAGACCAACCACAGAAAGACCCATGACCTTACCGCTACCGAAAGCCACCTGCAGTCCTGCGTTGAGGCTGCGGCGACATGCGTTGGCAGTTCTGACATTGGCCTTGGTCGCGATGTTCATGCCAATGAAACCTGTAAGTGATGAAAGAATCGCTCCTATAAGGAAGGCCACAGCAGTAACCACGTTCACTGTGGCACTTAGAATGATAAACACCGCGATTATCACGGGTGTTAGCCATTTATACTGCCTTTTCAGGTATGCCATTGCGCCCTCTCGGGTCGCATCGGAAATCTTTCTCATCTCCGCGTTACCGGGTCTGTACTTGAGAATCCTGTTTGACGTGCTGAATGCTACCAACAACGCCAGAACCGCACAGACCAGGGCAAATGCTAGCCATAACATGTTCAATTAAGTCACCTCATATATAGGTAAAAAGGGAAACTGAACTGGGATATATATCACTTCCTATCCTTTTATTCTATTACATGTTGGTATGTAGG
>JAUVCJ010000105.1 GCA_030595765.1 Thermoplasmatota archaeon
CCTCAGCCTGGACGAGATGAAAAGGGTAGCGGATTACTTCGCGAACAAGGGAAGAGACCCCTGGGACATCGAGTTCCAGGCACTGGGCCAGGCCTGGTCCGAACACTGTTGTTACAAATCCAGCAAGCCCATCATCAAGGAACACGTTTTTGGCATTCAAGCACCCCAGAACATGCTGGTGATATCCGAGGATGCCGGCGTTGTCGAGTTCGATGAGGAACATGCCTATGTGATCGCCTTGGAATCACACAACCACCCTTCTGCGATCGAGCCCTACGGCGGCGCTGCCACCGGCATCGGTGGAATAGTAAGGGACGTTGTTTGCATGGGCGCTCAACCTGTAGCTTTGATAGACCCGCTCTTCTTTGGGCCACCGGGCATGCCTGCGGATAAGGTTCCAGAAAATACAAAGCATCCACGTTACCTGATGTCAGGTGTCGTCGGTGGCATACGCGACTACGGCAACCGAATTGGTGTCCCGACCCTGGCAGGAATGGTAAATTTCGATCACGGGTTCACTGGTAACTGCCTTGTGAACGTAGGCTGCATCGGATTTGCCAAGAAAAAGCACATTATTCGATCCAGGGTAAAGGAGCCAGGGAACGTCTACATACTGCTAGGTGGTAGAACTGGCAGGGATGGCATTCATGGAGTAACATTTGCATCTACTGAACTTTCCAAGCGTTCGGAAGAGGAATCTAGAGGCTCTGTCCAGCTAGGAGACCCGATCACAAAGGAGCCTTTGATACATGTCTGCCTCATGGTCAACGAGATGGGGCTGCTTGACGGCATGAAGGATCTTGGCGGCGGCGGCCTTTCTTGTGTGGCAGGTGAGATGGCGCTTGCAGGCGGATATGGTGCTGAGATCGACCTGGACAAGGCCCCGGTCAAAGAGGGAGACATGGCACCCTGGGAGATATGGGTGTCTGAATCCCAGGAAAGGATGATGTTCGCTGTCAAACCCGAGAACGTTGAGAAGGTGCTTGGACTCTGCGACCTGTGGGATGTGGAGGCAAAGGTCATTGGCAAGGTCATCGAGGATAAGGTGCTCAGAGTATTCTGGAAGGGTGTTAAGATATTTGATATGGAGCTTGATTTTCTCACTACTGGCCCGATGTACTGCAGGCCTCTTAGACCCAGAACCGCTGAAGAGATACCATCCGAGCGCATTCCAGAACCACCAACGGATATGGGCAAATTCCTGCTAGAAATGCTCTCTCGTGACAACATAGCATCCAAGGACTGGATCATGCGCCAGTACGATTTTGATGTGAGGGCACGAACTGTTCTCAAACCACTGCAAGGACGCCTCAATCACGAGGGTCATGGCGATGCAGCTGTCATTCAACCGCTTGATGGTTCATACCGGGGTCTGGCGATCACCTCAGATGTGAATCCAGCAATGCTTCGGGCTGACCCGTATTGGGGAGCGTGCTCGGCTGTCGATGAGGTCTGCAGGAACCTAGCTGCTGTTGGAGGAGTTCCACATTCATTGGCTGATTGCCTAAATTTTGGCAATCCGGAAAAGCCTGATAGACTAGGCGACTTCGAGGCTGCCTGTAAGGGGCTTGGAGACACAGCCAGGGCCTTAGGCGTCCCTTATGTCTCAGGCAATGTCTCACTCTATAATGAGGCAACAGGGAGCTCCATCCCACCAACCCCGACACTGCTGGGTGTTGGAATGGTAAAGGATGTCAGAAAGTGTGTCACAACCGATATCAAGGCTCCAGGCAACTCCATCTACCTTCTTGGAAAGACTGGAACTGAGCTTGGAGGCTCAGAGTACCTTGCAATGCTGGAAGGTTCCAGCGCAAAGGTGCCCCAGGTGGACTTTGAACTCCTTGGAAGCTCGATACAAAAAGTGGTTGGTGTCATTGAACAGGGATTGATATGCTCCTGCCACGACCTATCCGAGGGTGGTCTGGCGGTGTGCATTGCAGAGATGTGCATCGGAGGAGGACTTGGTGCTGATCTGGATCTCGGTAAAATGGGTGAATTTGACACCATTGCCCGGCAATATCTCCTATTTGGAGAGTCCAATACAAGATGGCTCATGGAAGTAAGGCCAGAGAATGAGGCCGCACTTGAACAGGCTCTTGCAGGTTTTCCATTCAAGAAGCTTGGGAGCACCGGTGGAGATAGACTTGTTATCAAGGCAGGTAAGGAACCAGTCATGGACCTATCTCTGGAGGATGTGGATTCAAAATGGCGCGATCATTTCTGGGAGGTGATGTGAGTTGAAAGTTGAGGACGTAAAAATTGCCATACTCCAGATGGAGGGCACAAACTGCGAGCAGGAAATGTTCGATGCCTTTGCCAAGCTGGGTGCTAGACCCGAGTTCGTACACCTGAATCAGCTGACATCAACGGACATGCTCCCTGAGTACCAGAGAAAGCTCATGGACTATCAGGTCCTTATGCTACCTGGTGGTTTTTCAGCAGGAGACTACATCCGTGCCGGAGCCATCTTCGCTGCCAGGATAAAGAGCAAGCTTGAGAGCGACCTGTCTGAATTCATAGAAGAAGGCAGGGCAGTAGGTGGGATATGCAACGGTTTCCAGATACTGGTCGAGCTTGGAGCACTACCAGGCAATCATGGACCGCTTGCAGATAGACCAACCATCGCCTTGACAACAAACGATTCGAACAGGTTCGAGTGCAGACCAACCCTTTTAAGGCATGAGAACAAGGGAAACTGCCACTTCACAGGCCTGCTGGAGCAGGATACCATCATCATGACGCCATCGGCACATGCCGAAGGGAAGCTCATGTTTCCCAGAGGTGAAGAGGAAAGGATGTTCAAGGAGCTTACTGATAACGACCAGGTGGTGTTCCGTTATGTTGACACCGAAGGCAACTACGGAGGGTATCCGTTCAACCCAAATGGCTCCCCATTCAACATCGCTGGAATATGCAATCCAGAAGGCAACGTTTTCGGAATGATGCCGCATCCAGAAAGGGTGTTCTCATCTCTGAATCATAACGACTGGACACGCAACCCAGCCCTGAACCATGATGGCAAGACACCTAATCCCAGCCTGGATCAAAATGATGGGACGATCGACCCAGCCCTTGCCCAGAAACCCGTTGCAGGGCATGGAAAGGCACTGTTCGAATCTGTGATAGAGAGCATCTGTCGGAGGTTCTAGGTTGGGCACTCCAGAGGTGGAGCAGCCTCCTGCCGTTACATGCGAATCTTTCGGGGCTGATAGGCTGGATGCCGTAGTCATAGGTGGCGGCCCTGGTGGGTATGTTTGCGCTCTTGCAATAGCTCAAGCCGGAGGCAGTGTTGCACTTGTTGAGGAAGGAGACCTAGGCGGCACATGCACCAACAGCGGTTGCATACCTACCAAGGCGCTTCTGCGCTCTGTCAAGGCCCTTGATACGAAGAAGGCTGCCCGTTTTGGGGTTCTAATGGAGAACATCCAGATGGATTGGCCAAAGGCTCACAAGAGAAAGGCCAAAGTTGTAGCTACAAGCAGAAAGGGAATTGAATCGTTATTGAAAAGCGCCGGAGTCGAACTGATCCAGGCCAGAGGAGTCATCAAGGCTCCCGGCATCGTCAGCGCCGGCTCTAGGATCCTCGAATCCAGAGCCATCGTCATTGCAACAGGCTCCAGACCTGCAGCTATCCCTGGATTTGAGTGTGATGGCAAACGTGTTCTTTCATCCACACACATACTTGAGCTTACAGAGGTCCCACAAAGCCTGGCGATTATCGGCGGCGGAACTGTGGGGCTTGAGTTCGGCTACATGTTCAGAGCTCTGGGTGCTAAGGTCAATATCGTTGAGATGCTTCCAAGGGTCGCACCTATGGAAGACCCTGAGATATCAGACTTCATTGCCAGGACACTGACCAGAAGCGGCATCGGGGTCCATGTATGCGCCAAGGCCATTGGCCTCAACGAGAGTGGGCTGGAGATCCGAACATGTGATGACCAGCTTCAAATGCTGCCTGCAAGCCAGGTACTTGTTGCAGCTGGACGGATACCGGTTTTCGACCCGGGCCAGATGGACGCTCTTGGCATACTACACTCTCCATCAGGGATCCAGACCAATGAGAAGCTTGAGACAAGCGTAGCTGGCATATACGCTATTGGCGATGTCAGAGGCCCTCCGCTACTGGCTCATGCCGCATCAGCAGAAGGATTGGTAGCAGCCGAGAACATAATGGGTCAAGACGTTGACATGGTCTGGGATGCGATACCGGCCTGCACCTTCACCACCCCAGAGATCGCATCAGTTGGGCTAACCGAGGAAAAGGCACTTGAGAAATACGGCCAGAATCGCATCAAGGTAGGCAGGTTCCAGCTGGCTGGTTCAGCAAAGGCCAGATGCGACGAGGCGACCCAGGGTCTATTCAAAGTGATCGCGAGTAGCGACGACAGCACCATCCTGGGCATACATATGGTAGGAGTGGGTGTGGCGGAACTGAGCGCCGCCGCCGCCATCATGGTAAAAACGAGAATGAGCGTGCATGAGCTACACAGCCTGGCTTTTGCACACCCCACACTATCAGAAGCATTGATCGAGGCCGCACTGGATGCTTTTGGTATGGCACTGCATCTGCCGAAGAAAACCGAATAGTATGCTTTCTTGAGTGTCAGCTCCATAGGTTAGTCACGTATCAGAGTAGCCACTATTTGGGGTGCGGTCCAATAAAACGGGTTGCTGCTCTAGATCACCTTTTTAGCAAAAGCGATGGTGCCAGATACCTTCTCGATAAATATCTTGACGACTGCGCCTTTTACGGTGTTGGGTACATAGATGACGTACTTGTCCTTCTTGGCAATGCCGTCTCCTTTTCTGCCAACGTCCTGGATCATTACTTCAAGGGTCTGACCCTCGCTGATGATGGCAGCGATCTCCTTGGACTTGGTGGCCTTGCGTACCTTCAATGGTCTGTGGGCGCCGCATGCATCGCACTCAAGAACCTGGGTCCTGCTTTCCTTGACCAGGCGGGTGTCAGGTCTCTTGCACTCCGAGCATAGAACAAAGGTGTCGATGTAGCCCTTTAGCCTCTCATTTATGACGGTCTCGGTGGCCTTGCCCTTGAATATCGCTCTCTTACCATCCAGGTTGCCAGCAGTTCCCATCTCTCTGAGGAGATAGGCCAATACTTGAGCTGGGTCTCTGTTGATGACGTCGCAGATCTGTCCAAAATTCTGGAAAACGGTCTGGTTCCCTTCGACCAGTATAGTGGCGTCAGGAACCTGGAATCGTGCCTGCTCCCTGATGTCGTCCGGAAGCTTGTCCAATGCGCGGTCCAGTAGTGATTCGTAATCAAGAGCCATGTAATCGGCTCCTGCATAGGATTGTCTATTATAAGGTTGTTGGTTTGGGATTGGAGGCAATCTGCATTGGTGATAGGCTTTCTGCATTACTGATAGGAGTTCTGTATTGCTGACAGGCTCCCAGTTTGAGTATGTTCACATGCTGTTGTTGTTCCCGTGTTGTTGTTGTCGGACAGTTGTTTTTGGACGGCTGTTGTTGTTGTTGGACAGCGTATTGATTTACCCCCGGTGTAATAGCGATATAACAAAATCGATTTCATTTTAATAGTAGCTATCGCTTCAACCCATCCAATGGCAAAACCCGGAAAAGGCAAAAGGTTTGATGCAAGACCCCATAAACGCACAAGAGCGATTACCTGGAGCGAAGACGAATTGCTTGATGGTAAGGTTGTCAGGGCCCATGTACTGCTGATACAGACACGAGGCTGCTCCTGGTCTAAAAGTTCAGGGGGCTGCAAGATGTGTGGCTACTCCCAAGATAGCTATCCTGGTGTGGATGACTCCCTCATTGAAGCGCAATTCGCTAGCGGGATGGAGAAATATAAGGGTGAGCCAGTTGTCAAGATATTCAATTCTGGAAGTTTCCTTGACCCTGCCGAGATCGGTGCTGATGTAAGACAGCTTATCGTTTCAAAGATAGCCGAATGCGGAGCCCGAAGACTGATCGTTGAGTCCAGGCCTGAATTCGTAACTTCTGAGGCAGTGGCTGATCTGACAGGCTTTGATGGAATGAAGGTCTGGGTTGCCATGGGGCTGGAAAGCTCCTCTGACCTGGTGCGTGAGCGTTGTGTTGCAAAAGGCTTCAGTTTTGCTGATTTCAAGAAAGCTGCTGACCTGCTTGCGGATTTGGGAGTCGGGTGCAAGACATACCTACTTCTGAAGCCTCCCTACCTTACAGAAAGAGAGGGGGTAGCTGATGCGTTAAGCTCCATTGCGGATTCAGCCGAGATATCAGGCGAAGTGTCTGTAAACCCAATGAATGTGCAGGCCTGGACTGAAGTTGAAATGCTTTGGAAGAGAAGGGAATACCGCACTCCGTGGCTATGGAGCGTTGTTGAGGTGTTGAAGGTCGGATCCACCAAAACCGATGCCAGGCTTATCTCGGCTCCCACTGCAGGTGGAAAACCTAGAGGTGCGCATAACTGTGGAGAGTGCGATGAGAGGGTGCTCAAAGCCATATCCAAGTTCTCGTTGTCTGGCGATGTTTCCATGCTTGATGGCCTTGATTGCGCTTGCAAGGATGAATGGAAAGCCGCAATGGAATTGGGTGACCTTGCTTTTTCGACTGTGGATGCAAAACGGTTCCATAACTGGTAAACAAAAAGCATTCAGTTCATATGACCCTGCATACCGCATTTAGGGCACTTGACAATACCAGTTCCATCCCGATTTGCCAAAAGGTCGAATTCATGGGTACATTTTGGGCAAGCAAGCATTTGCACCGGTACTGCTTCTACCACTGCGATCTTTGCAGGCTTCTTCTTTTTCTTGGGTCCTATGGTGCCCTCGTCCCCAGGAACCATGCCAGCAGTCTTTTTGTAGTCTATGACCGCTCCGATGGAAACCATCAGGAATCCCAATATCAGCAATGTATTGCCAGCCTCAGTTGTGAGGGTTACGTTGAGGGTGGGGCCAGAGGTCTGAAGCCCATCCAGTAGGTAAGCTACCATATAGTATAGGGAAATTGGAAGGACGATCACAGGGTTCATCCTCCTCCATCCGTTAGCGGACTTGTGATAGAGCGGCATGTTGTGGAATAGTAGTATCCAGAAGAAAACTGCCAGCAATAGCGGGGCAAGACCCCAGAACCCATTATAGATCGGGTCGAACAGGGAGTAGGTCTTTATCTCCATCCAGGCTCTTTCAGCATGCCAGATCTGTACTGTCCTGTAGGCCATGAAATTGGCTATCACGATCAGAACTGTTCCCAGCAAAGCAAGCTTGGTCCCTTCGTTCCATTTGCTCCAGTTTCGCAGTGGGGCCATGGTTGAGGGAATTATTTCCAGAATAATAAAGTTTGGGATAATTATGTCCTTTTTGACTGAGAGTTGCTGGTAATTATCACATTCAGGTAGCCGGAGCTATTCAGGAGGTAGAGGGCAGATAATTGCCTTTTATCAGACAGCCGGAGTTATTCGGGAATTAGGTGCTATTCAGGAAGTGGAAGGCAGATAATTGCCTTTCATCAGACAGCCGGAGCTATTCGGGAATTAGGCGTTATTCAGGAAGTGGAAAGCGGACAATTGCCTTTCCACAGGTAGCGGGAACTATTCAGGAGGAGGCGGAGGCAGGTAATCACCATCATCAGGCGGGGGTGGCTGGTAATACTCATCGTCAGGTGAGGGCGGTGGAGTGGGTGGAGAATATGGATCGGGTGGTGGAAGGTCCCATGCATCAACTTCGGAGGACACTGGTTGTGGCTCAGGTACAGTATCATTTGCTGTCTCGGTCT
>JAUVCJ010000272.1 GCA_030595765.1 Thermoplasmatota archaeon
AGACCGAAGATCTTGCTGGCTGAGACATTCGAGGAGGCTCTGGAAATATACTGGACCTACAGGAGACACATCCTTGGGATCGTTACAGATGTCAAGTACAAACGCAACGGGGTCAATGATGGAGAGGCTGGTTTTAACCTCATTGGAGAGATCGATGAAGGGGTGCCAGTACTGCTTCAATCCTCGAACAAGGAACACTTGAAGAGAGCTGAGGAAATCGGGGTGCCCTTCCTTGACAAGAATTCGGACAGGATACTCAAAGACATTCGGGGCTTTCTTCGTGAGCATCTTGGTTTTGGTAAATTCAAGTTCAGGATGCCAAACGGCAGGGAGCTTGGTGTTGCAAACGACATTGGCGAGTTCATCCAGATGGTTCAAGTTGTTCCTCCTGAATGCATAATGAACCATGCAAAATGCAATCATTTCTCAAATTGGTTGCTGGCCAGAGGCGAGGTCGGGCTGGCATTGAAGCTAAAATCCAGAAAGGTTGCTGATTTTGAGAGCAACGAGGAAATGCGGCAGTACCTTCTAAAATGCGTTCAGGAATCCCGGGCAAGCAAGCAGCAGGGAATAATCACGGATTTTTCCAGGCAGACCTTTGAGTTCAAGAACACGTTCACCAGGCTTGGTGGGGGCTCTTTAGGTGGAAAGGGCAGAGGCCTTGCCTTCCTGTGGATGCTCCTGAACCAGAATGGGAACTCTGGCCCAACAAAGGAACAGCCATTCAGCATACCCGACACCGTGGTCATAGGCACTGATGTCTTTGACAGGTTCATGGATGATAATGACCTGCATGAGCTTTCGGCAATGGACCTGCCGGATTCTGAGCTTTTTTCCAATTTCCAGCTTGCAGAGCTTCCTGACGATATTATGGAGGATCTGATCAAGTACCTGGGAAGGGTGAAATTCCCAATCGCTGTCAGGTCTTCGAGCATGCTTGAAGACTCCAAGAACCAGCCTTTCGCAGGGATATATTCCACTTATCTTCTCCCAAACAACAATGATGATGACAATACAAGACTGGAGCATCTTTGCCAGGCCATCAAGGGGGTGTATGCTTCCACCTTCTTTCAGGATGCAAAGGCCTACAGGCAGAGAACGGTCAGACTCTCAGAGGAGGAGAGGATGGCTGTGGTGGTCCAGAAACTGGTGGGTAACAGGTTCGACAATGGTTTCTACCCGGTATTTTCAGGAGTAGCTCAATCATATAATTTCTACCCTGTCAAACCTCTAAGAAGGGAAGATGGCATAGCTAGCGTTGCCCTTGGCCTTGGAAAGACTGTCATGGATGGGGCGAACATCACAAGCTTTTCTCCACTTCATCCAGAGAATATCATAGGTTCCATATCTCCTGACCAGATCATGAAGAACGCCCAGACAAAGTTCTATGCTTTAGACATGGACAACGACAATCCAATGTCAACCGAGGATGAGGAGGAGAACCTAACTCGTCTGGATGCTGTTGAAGCCGATGACAACGTGCTTTCATACATTGCCAGCACCTATGATGCCAATGATGACAGGCTCAGAGATGGGGATTTTGCTGATGGATCAAAAGTGATCACGTTCGCAGGTATTCTGAAGTATGATAAGATCCCACTGGTGCAAGCCCTCAAGGATATGCTGGAGATGGGTCAGAAAGGGATGGGAAGGGATGTGGAGCTGGAGTTTGCCTGTGAATTCGATGCTGAAGGGAAGCCCATTCTGAACGTGCTCCAGATAAGACCTCTGGTCACGAACAAGGAGCACAAGAGTGTGCATGTAGGAGATGATGAGCAGGAGAATGCCATGATCCTTAGCCAGAAAGCCCTGGGCAACGGCACCCTGGCAAACATAAGGGATATAATTTACGTACCTCCAGAAACCTTCGATAACAGCCAAACCATCCAGATCGCAAAACAGATCGGCCAGCTGAACCAAAAGCTCAATGGAAGACCCTATGTCCTGATAGGTCCAGGCCGGTGGGGTACAAAGGACAGATGGCTCGGAATACCAGTAGACTGGAGCCAGATATCGGAAGCAAGAGCCATCGTTGAGGTATCACTGGAGAACTTCAGGATAGACCCCTCGCATGGAACTCACTTTTTCCACAACATCACATCTTTGGGTCTGATGTACTTCACTGTTCCATACGGTAGGGAGGACTCTTTCATAGACTGGGAACAGCTAAACTCCATGGAGGCCTCTTCAACTCTCAGTTTTGTCAAGCACATCGCTCTGGAAGCTCCGTTGTCGATCAAGGTCGATGGCAGGAATGGCAAGGGCGTTATCGTATTGGATAACGATAGAGATGGTCAGGATTGATGCTTGAAAATAAGCGGTCTTGAAATGAGCTTGAAAGCAAACGAATCCTGAAAAAAAAGAGGGCCGAGACGCCGCACACTCACTTCATTCGTGTTGCGCCTACAG
>JAUVCJ010000134.1 GCA_030595765.1 Thermoplasmatota archaeon
GATCTGAGGGTTAGCTTCTGGATATCTCTCTTTGCTTTTTTCAAGGTTCAGGCTGGTTCTGACCCAGCATTTTCTGGTATCCCTGGTGCCAAGACCGTCTACCAATGCCACTGCTGTGTGATTGTGCCCCATTAGAATCGCATCGCATGCCATTAACTCTTTGGTTGGCCAAATGTGCCCGTGAAAGCATCCAACCAGGCCATTTTCAGTGGTGATGATCTTTTCCTTCACAACCTCGACATCCAGACCACTAAGCAATTTGTCTAGGCCACCATCGTGGTTCCCCACCGTGATGTGGATCTTGTCTATGCCACCGAGCAACTTCGTGATGAATGATGGAACCTCTCGCTCCTCCTGGCCGGATATCCAGGGAACCCCGTGCCTAAGGTCTCCAAGCACAACCAAACTGGTTGCTTTGTGGAGTTGGCACAGCTCCAGTATAGAATCTGCAAGCTCCATTGTATGGCTGGGTATCAATGCTCCGTTTCTTGCCCATTCTGCCTCGATGCCTAGATGCAGGTCGCTGATGACCAGGGTCTTGCCTACCATCATGGCAGGATGGTCTGGAATGGGCTTAAGCTCCATCTGAGAGAATTTATTCACGCCTCCAAATCCAGTGGCCGGTATAAAAAAGAACTGTCCTAAGCCATTATATAGTCAAGAACCAAACATATAGGAGGTATGGAGGGGTTCTTGACTATGTGTGGCACGCGAAATCATTTGTCCTAAATGATAAGTGCGCCACTATAATAACGGACATCCTGCTAAGAGTCATCAAATTAGAGTAATGATCATCTCAATTTTAGCTTGAAGTTAATCATGGACGCATATATTACAATGAATGGCATCATTGAGAAATGAAATCTGGGAGAGCCGAAAAAGACGACGCTAATCAATGAAAAATACACAACCGCATTGATACCGATATCATCCATGATCGGTTTCTTTTTTAGCTGTAACCTCAAGACACATATAAAAAAGAACAACTTCCATTTGGCACTTTAGCAATATCAGTTATTAAACATTATGGTGAACGGCCCAAGTCATCTGGTGCTGGTTCCTAGAGCAGTTTACATGGAACTGGTTTTCTGAAGTAATGGATCGGATTTTGTGGAGTCGCTTATATGGAGCTGGTTTTCTGAAGTAATGGATCTGATGTTATGGAGCATTTTATATGGAACTGGTTTCTGGAGTAGTTGATCAGATTTTATGGAGTGATTTATTTGGAGCTACTCGCATGAGGACAATTTCTCTAGATACATGAAAACATCAGACCTTTAGCTTCCCGTCCTTCATAACAAGCACGTCGTTAATGTAGACTGTGGGGCTCCTTACAATACCATCCTGGTGCACTCCAGCCTTTACTTTGCCTCCGAATGTGGAGTTATCGCCGAAAGCCACGTGGATGGTTCCTAGTACCTTCTCATCCTCAAGAACGTTCCCAATTATGGATGCTGCAGGGTTCATACCGATCCCCAGTTCTGCAACGTTCCTGCCATCCTTTCCCTGCTTGTCCAGCTGCCTGACGACAGCTTTGCCGCCTTCAAACCGCTTTGCAAAACCATCCTTGATGGTAACTTTCACAGGCTCCTCAAGAATGTCATCGAAAGACCCATCTATCACAAGTTTGCCATTGGCAGTACCCTCCAGCGGTGCTATGAACAATTCTCCTGCCGGAAGGTTGATAAAACCTCCTTTCTCGTGGCAGATGCCGGTATCATCGGTTACCCATTTGCGACCCTTCAGGGAGAGAGTAAGGTCTGTACCTGCCTCTGTTGTGATATGAACGTCATTCTTTCCCTTGATGGCTTTATGAACGCGTTTTATTGCCTTCTCTATCTGCTTGAAGTTTGCAGTCATTCCGCCGCTGCTCATCATGCCCTCTGTAATTCCCGGCATGGTGGATACTCTAGCTCCTTTCATGCAGGCACGCTTTCGGGCTTGTGTATGTGAAATAGAAAATGTGGTGGGTGCGAGTATTACATCCATCTGTTTCATAAAATCGGCAACGGCCTTCGGAGGCTCTTCACCGTGCCTTGTCATTGGCTTCATCTTGATAAGATAGGCATTGGCCTTCAGCTTCAGGGCCTGGTCATAAAGAGCCTGGCCAATGTTTTCAGATTCGGTGTCGCATAGAACAAGTACATTCTCCCCTTTCTTGACACCCATACAATCCTTGACCGCGGTCTTAGCTCCCTGTTCAAGCGTCAATTTTCTTCCTCCATTGGGAGAGTACCTAATTCCTCCCTCGAAAGAATATCAACTTCCCCCCTCTTATAACTTATCAAGCCATTGGACTCCATGATCTCAAGAAGGGCCGCCAGCCTCTCCTCAGCCGGCTCAATGTCCTGACCAAACTCCTTTCTCAGGCTATTGGCAATGTCCTGGACCGTATTACTGCCATCACATCTTTTCCATGCGGCAGTTCCCATTGGGTCCAGCTTTACCTTTATCTCGTTGGGCTTATGCAATCTCCTTAAAAACCATCCACCTGGGCGGCTTTTCAATTTGGGCTTGATCACATACACAGCGCCATCCTTCAGGCTCGATGGAAGCCTGCGCATGGGAATCATTTCAAGCAGGTTGGGCCAGGGTGAACATTCCTTATTACCCATACTCTTGACCACCTGTTCCACGACTCAGGTCTCTTCTTCCATAAGCTCGTCCACTGCCTCATCGCCCATCTGTTTGAGCTTGAAGGCCATGTAGAGGAAGAAGCCTAAGCCAATTATCGGCAGGCCAAGGAACATGACCGGGCTGGGTATCAGCGCCAGGCTGATGCCAGTCGTTACAAAAGCCGCAATAATGACACCCATCAGGGCTTCGCCTGCTATCAAACCTGAACTGTACAAAATGCCCCTGACATGAACCTTTTCACGCAACGAATTCTGATCCGCCTGGTTCTTCTTGGATGTAAAGAACATAAGATCGTCCACTCTCTTGTCCACTAAGGTCTTGACCAGACCACCAAGGACAATGGGTACTCCCAGGCTGAAAGGAAGGTAAAGGCCGATTGCGATCGGAAGTACAGGCTTTTTCAGAATGATAAGGAGCAATGCAAACTGCATCCCAAGAATTACCATTAGCCAATTCATGCCTCCAGCGAATATTCCCTCTACAATGGATTTCATTGCCAGTGCCTGGGGTGCTGGCAGGTTTACTGAGCCGATGCCGTACACGTTATCCAGCAGAAGCAGGATGGGCGGAATGATAAAAGCCGCTGCTATCACTCCTGTGAACTCTCCAAGCTGAAGGTATTTCGGGGTTGAGCCTATGAGTTGACCAGTCTTAAGAGACTGCATCACATCGCCTGCAATGGCTGCTGATATGCACACTATCGCACCGACCCCAATGGCTACCGACATGCCCTGGACCCCACGGCCGCCGAGGATGTATATGAATATCGAAGTAAAAAGCAGGGTTGCGATGGTTATGCCAGATATTGGATTGTTGCTGGAGCCCACGATGCCGGCTAGGTATCCAGCTACAGTGGTGAACAGGAATGCCAAAAGAACCATCACGATGGCCGAGAGCACTGCAATCAATATCGAGCCAGAAAGCAGGTAGTAGATACCGGCCATGGGTATCATCAGGATGATGGAGCTTAGGTAGGACCACTTTATGGAAAGGTCATCCTGGGTCCTGTCAGTGACCTCCTCCTTCTCCTCTCCCTTCTTGCCCATGCTCATTGCGCTCTTTACACCATCAACAATGGCAGTGCGCAGCTTGAACAGGGTGTGAAAGGACCCAACTATCATGGCGCCAACACCCATGAAGACCAGTTGCTGCTCACGGATGGCGTTGAACATTAGGATGGGGTCAGTTATCTGGAGGCCAGTCTCAAGGTTATACGGAGCTCCTTCAAAGAGAATGAAAAGAGGAGCTAGTACCATCCAACCAATGGCGCCGCCTATCAGTATCATGCCAGAAATGCGCAGGCCGATGATATAGCCAACACCAAGAAGAGCCAGGGATAGCTCGGAACCGAAGTATAACTTGGTCTTTCCAACGCTTATTGCGCCTTGAACCTTATCGGTCCACAGGCCTAAAGAGTATTCCTTGCCGTCGGCAACCAGCGAGGAGCCGATCTTAAAAAGAGCGCCTAAACCAAGGGCAACAAACACGTCCTTTGCGCTCTTGCCGCCTTCCTCTCCAGCCACCAGCACCTCTTTGGCTGCAACACCTTCAGGAAATGGCAGGTCCAGATCCTCAATGAGAATTCTGCGCAATGATATTGTGAAAAAGACGCCCAAGATTCCGCCGCAGAGTGCAATCATGGTGGTCATGACGATATCTAGACCATCCCATGCACCAACCATCAAGAGGGCGGGAATTGTAAAAATTATGCCTGCCGCCAGGGACTCGCCAGCGGCACCAGTGGTCTTAGCCACCGTTATCTCAAGGATGGTGCCTTTCAGCGCCTTGAAGATGGCAAGCGATATAACAGCCGCGGGAATGGAAGCGCTTACAGTAAGCCCCACCTTGAGCCCTAGATATGCATTGGCTGCACCCATGACAACCGAGATAATCACACCCACTATCAGAGCACGGATCGTGAACTCTGTCATGGTCGTCTCTGGTGAGACATAGGGAATTACCTTGTCAGCCATTCAGGCCGGAAAAGGTGTTTTTATTTATTAAGGTTGGGGGGTGCCTTGAAGTCTTAACCTCTAGGCGATTTGGGGTCAAAATTTATGCCAATGGCCTATCTCGCATCAATATTCAGTTTTCTGGTAAAAGCCAACGTTCTCATTATAATGTCGCACTTATCATTTAGGACAAATGATTTCGTGTGCCATACATAGCCATGATTCCCTCCGTGCACCCTATATGTTTGGTTCTTGGCTATAACACACATAAAAAAGGCATTTGGCCCTGCAGAGGTGGAAATTTTTAAATACACATGGAGTATTGGGATTGGTCAGAACGTCCGATAAACTAGTGATTTATTGGATAGAACAACCAATGAGGTGTAGAAAAATGACAGGTAAGATAAGTACGGTCCATATTGTTCTTGTAACAGCAATGGTAATCATGGCCTTCGGATTCGGCTATGTAGCTAGTGAGCTCATTGCCGATGGAAATAATGGAACTGGCGATCAAGGGACAGGGGATCAGGGGACTGGAGATAATGGAACAAGTGACCAGGGAACTGGAAATGACATTAGCTCAAAAATCACAGTTATGGATGATATGGGAGTTATGGTGGAACTTGATGGATACCCCCAACGCATAGTGTCTTTGGCTCCAAGCAACACAGAAATAATCTACGAACTTGAGGTGGAAAGTTTGCTGGTTGCAGTTGATACGGCTTCTAACTACCCTTCTGAAGTTGCAGATCTACCCAAGATAAACACATGGCCCAGCATAAGCGTTGAGGCAGTAATAGCCTATGAACCAGATCTGGTGCTAGCTCATGAGATCGTCAAGAGCCAGGTTGCTGGTCTTCGTGCAGTCGGGCTCAAAGTTGTAACACTAGCTCCTAATTCAATCACAGATATCTACACAAACATAAGGCTTGTAGGATATCTTACCAACTCCAGCGCGGCCGCTGAGCAACTCGTTGGAGAATTGGAGATCAGAGAGAACGCAATTACCTCGATAACTGTTGGTAATACAAGCCTTTTAAGACCAACCGTCCTCTACGACATGGGATCATTTTACACCACCGGAGCCGGAACGTTCCAGAATGACATCATTCTGCTTGCAGGCGGGGTCAACATCGCATCCGCAACAGGACTGGAGTGGCCACAATTGAGCAAGGAATTCATTCTTGAGTCAGACCCGGATGTTATTCTATTCAACAGTTGGTCTGATTTCAATACTGCACCGCCTACGGGAATGGAGGGATTGAGTGCTGTTATCAATGGGAAGACACACCTTATCAATGCAGACACAATATCAAGGACTGGTCCTAGAGTTCTAGATGCACTAGAAGAATTGTTTGAGCTTATCCACCCCGAATTGGCTTGAGTTTGCTTGAGCTTGAACCTATTGGAGAATGTGAGCATTGGAAAAACCATTGGAAAAAATAAGAACGCTAGACGTCAGGAGAACGCAGATAAATAGGCTCATTGTTGAGACATTTGCCCAGGGAGATGATTAAGATTGGAGGAGCCTGAGAACAAAAAGAGACCTGCAAGGCTAGGTTGGGTCCCATCCTTGATGATGCTTCTTGCGCTTCTGGTAGCATCCGCTTTTCTGGGGTTGATGGCAGGGCCAGCAGGCCCGATATCCACTGAAGACCTTCCTGGTATGAATTTCGCCACCTTCCTCTCCATCATTCTCGGGGATGGAGGCAGTGTTAACCCTGTCCACAGGCTCATAATCATGGACATCAGGTTGCCAAGAGTGCTAATGGGTGGCCTAATAGGCGCCAGCCTGGCTGTTGCTGGAGTTGCAATGCAGGGAATGTTCCGCAACCCCATGGCAGACCCGTTCATCGTAGGAGTAAGTGCAGGTGCTGGCTTGGGCGCGGCAATGTCAATACTGATGGACATCAGCCTCATGGGCATGCTAGGGGTCAGCACATCAGTGGTGCCGCAGAACTACAGCCTGCCTATCATGGCGTTCTTGGGAGCATTGGGCACCCTGTTCGTTGTTTACAACATGGCCAAAGTAGGAGGCAGGGTAGATGTCAAGACCCTGCTGCTTGCTGGCATTGCCATCGGGTCCTTCCTATCAGCAGTCACTGCCTTGATG
>JAUVCJ010000250.1 GCA_030595765.1 Thermoplasmatota archaeon
ACCGCGGACTGGATAATCGATCTTGGACCTGAAGGCGGTGATTCCGGAGGGGAGATAATAGCCCAAGGAACACCGGAGCAGGTTGCCAAGAGCGGCACCTATACAGGAAAATACCTGGAAAAGATACTTGGACTGGATAAATTAGATTAATCATTAGGTGCCATCCGTTGGTGCTTGGCGCATTACAAATGGAGAAAATATGACAAGAACACCAGAGCTATTGGCGCCGGCAGGCAATATGGAGGCACTTTTTGCCGCAGTAGCCAATGGTGCAGATGCCGTCTATCTGGCAGGGCAGAGGTTCGGAGCGCGAGCCAGTGCTGGTAACTTCTCGATGAATGAGTTAAAAGAGGCACTGGAGCACTGCCATTTTCATGGGGTCAAGACCTACCTGACCCTGAATACATTGCTTTTCGATAAAGAACTTGAAGATGCACTGGAGCAAGCCCATCTTGCTTATCAGCTGGGTATCGATGCCATAATCATTCAGGACAAAGGTCTGATAACCCCTCTAAGGCGTGAGTTGCCTGAATTGAAGCTGCATGCTTCCACCCAGATGACGGTGCATAACACCGCTCAGGCTCTCTGGTTCCAGGAAATGGGTTTCGAGCGGGTGATACTGACCAGAGAACTGGAATTGTCAGAGATCACTCGTATCAATGAGGAAACCGACATCGGCCTGGAGGTGTTCGTTCATGGAGCCCTTTGCTTCTGCTACAGCGGCCAGTGCCTCATGAGCAGCTTCATTGGAGACCGCAGCGGAAATCGCGGCAGGTGTGCTCAGCCATGCAGAAGAGAATATCAATTGCACCCGAAGATAGGCTTAATAGCGCACAAACTTAGCATGAAAGACCTACAACTCGCTCAATACTTGACCGAACTCTCACAAGCTGGTGTGGCAAGCATGAAGATCGAGGGGAGGATGCGCTCTCCTGGCTACGTTGGGGTGGTTGTCAGAACCTACAGGAGGTTGCTCGACGAGCTGGCCATTGGAAGACCGGTGGAGCTTTCGAACAAGGAGAGCCATGACCTCCTCCAGGTATTTAACAGAGAGTTTACCCCTGGATATAGCCTTGACAAATCAGGCAAGGACGTGGTCAACACACAGAGACCGGACAATCGCGGGGTGGAGCTTGGCAAGGTCGTTAAGTTCAACAACTCACCTAAGAGGATCTCTGTGAAACTTGTGGTGCCTTTGCGTCTTGGTGATGGGGTTGAGTTCACAACTGCTGTAGGAGACTCTTTTGGTTTTTCCATCGGAGTGCTGTTCAGAGGGAGGGAGAAGCTGGAGAGCGCCGAGCCTGGTGAGACTGTGGAAATTCCAATAAGACAGGAGGTAGAAGTGGGCTCCAATGCCAGGAAGACCTTTGATGCGAGGCTCAACAATGACATTAAAAGAGCATTGAAAGGAACCTGTTCGGACATTGAGGTCAGCATTCGGGGGGTTCTATCCCCAAACTCCGACCTTGAGCTCTCGGCAAGTGATGACGATGGGCACATTGCAGAATTGAGAGAGGGACCTTTGGTTCAGGTTGCCAAAAAAAGCCCGTTGGATAGAAATAAAGTCATCCAGATGCTCCAAAGCTCAGGAGGAACTGGCTTCACGGTGACCCATGTGGACCTTACAATGGATGGGAATTGCTTCATGCCGGTTTCAGAGCTCAAGAAGGCCAGACGGGACGTGCTGATAGAGCTGAAATCTATGAGGATTGCTGGGCATGCCAGGCCGCAAAGATCAGTAGATTGGAAACTTGGATCGCCAGCTGATATTACCTCCGAGGCCAGCCCCAGAAAACCGCTGTTAACGGTTTCGACAGAGAGCCTGGATGGAGTAAAACCTCTTATCGCCGAAAGGGCGGACTGGATATATTTCCCATTGTTCCATGCAGATGCCAAAAGCGCAATCAAGTTGGCAAAGGGGTCCAATCCCAGCATCGCTCTTGAGCTACCCGTCATCACACTGGACCACCAATTGGACAGGGCAGTTGACATACTAGATGGCCTTATTGAAAATGGGCTTTCCCCTGATGCGCTCAGGGTTGGCAACATCGGAGCCCTGCGCAGGCTGGAGCCTCATTTCGATGGACAAATATTTGCCTCATCCGGATTGAACCTGCAAAACAGCGTGGCAATGAACCTGGCCGCAAAGAGCTTTTCAAGATTCCAAGTCTCCCTGGAGTTGGACAGAGATGAATTACTGAAATTGAATGGACCCCTGGAGTTGGAGGTTCAGGTACAAGGTGCTGTCCAGGTCATGCTGACCAGACAAGAGTTCTTTGAGGTGCATAAGCTGAATCCAACCGTCAATCCCTGTCTTGAGGACAGGACCGGCGCCATGTTCCCAGTTCGACCAGGAATGAATGGAGGCATGAGGATATTCAACTCCAGAGATCTGTGCCTTCTTGACTACCTTGAAGAGCTGAAAGCCTTTGACTGCTTCCATCTGAATCTGGCTCTGAACAGGCCTAAAGATGCCGCAACGACGCTGGCCATATACAGGGATGCACTAAATTGGGTCATGGACGGAAAGGAACTGGACCTATCAGGCAAGACCTATCTCAAAAGCTTCTCCAAACAGGGCATCACAGCAGGGCACTATAACAGGCCGGTATTGTAGAAAAAGAAAAAATATCAAATTAGTTTACGAGATAATTCTTGATCTGGGCTTCCATTTCTTCTAGCGACCCATACCGCACCAATTCAATCCTCTCATCCCCAGCCACCATAGCCGAAACGCTCACTCCCAATTGTGCCACACACACAAAATCGGCCTCTTCCAGGCTCGCATCAATCCCAGCTCATATCCCACACCCAGGCTGGGGCCGCTGACCTCAGCAACTATGGCGTCGGCGATGTTCAGCAGGGCAAGGTCCCTTTCAAAGATGTCAACG
>JAUVCJ010000117.1 GCA_030595765.1 Thermoplasmatota archaeon
GGCTGAAGGACGAGTCCGTCACGGTCATGTCCAGGCTGTTCGGGTTGCCCAGTAGAAGGCCCTGGCGCCCGTTATAATCAAAGTCGCACTGGTCGATGACCAGCGTAAGTGCCTCTCCGATGTTGTCTATCCTGAAGCCATTCATGCTGTCTGCCCAGGTGAAGTCCGAATTGGTAAGGCTTACTGTTGCCCATCCATCAACGTTCTCTATCCTGGTGTGTCCGCCGTTGTTGTCGGTAATATTTGAGTCGGTTACCGTCCAGGTCAAGTTTCCAAACACGTCTGTTACGAGAATGGCGTTGTTGGGCCCTGCTAACTGGTCATTGTCAAATACCTGGGTGTTATGGATTGTGACAACAGCGTCCGTCTGGACGGTATTAATCTGCAATGCCGACTCATCCTGCAGGTTGAGCCAGGAGTCCTGGATGTTCAGGTTAAGGGCACCAACATCGAAAATATATATTCCGTCGTAGTTGCCGTCTATATGGCTATTTGAGATGTAGATGTCAGCCAATCCTACAACATCATCCACATAGATGCCATAGTTATCACATACACCGCATTGGTCGTTATTGGATAGGGAACTGTCTATCACATCAAGGTCGAGCCAACCACCTACCGAATTCATATAGATTCCGTTTTGGTAATTACCATCGATGAAGGTTGGGTCAACATATATGGTGGCGTTACCAAGGGCGGCGGCGATATAGATTCCATCTCCATCATCACTGCTGTTTATGGAGCTGTCCTGGATGTTTAGCCAGAGATTTCCCCCTATCGGGTAACCAAGGTAGATATTTCCCCCATAGGTGCCGCTGATGACGCTTCCCAATATGTCTATGAAGGCATCTTCTCCGGTGCTTGAAACGTACACGCCGTAACATCCATCGGCATCCTGGTCATTGTCTGAGAGGTTGCTACTAATGAGATTCATATCCAGCCAGCCCCCAACGTCTCCAATGTAGAGGCCATCATACTCATTTCCTGTGATGTATGACTGAGTGATGTTGAAGGTGCCATTTTCCCCAACACTCTCCACATAGATGCCGAAGTCCCCGTCGCTGTCATTGAAGGAACTGCCAGTGGCGTTGAGGACGAATTCACCCCCAACAGGACCCACATATAGATTGCCTAATGGGTTGTCGTCAATCTGGCTATTTATTAGATTCAGATTAAAGTCGCCGCCAACGTTTCCGACCTGAAATCCATAATCACACATGTAACAACCATCATTGTTGGACATGCTGGTGTCCATTACCAGCATTCCAAGGTCGCCATCCACGTTGTTTATTTTAAAGCCGCTGTATTCGTTGTTATCAAAGTAAGACGGGTCAATCGTGATTATTGCATCCCGGTCAACATCGTTGATGAAAAATCCATGGCCGTCTCCACTGTTAAGGAAAGTGCTGTCCATTATGGTCATGCCTATTCCAAGGCCGATGACGCTGTTGAACTCGATGTTTCCTCCAAAATTGGAGTCTATGTTGGAATCGTTAATAATTCCTGTAACATATCCCCAGAGAGGTCCGAAGTACATCCCATAGTATCCTATTGTTGACTGGTCATTGTTGGATATTGATGATGATTCCACAGCAAAAACCAGGTTCCCGCCGTCGACATCAACAACATTGACACCGTTCTCACTGTTATTGTCAATGGAAGAATCCTGAATCAAGAAACTGGGGTGTCCGATTACCGCATCCAGGCGAACACCGTCACGTCCGTTCTGGGTTATTACTGACATGTCTTCAATTGTCAGGGCGAATCCGTTTGACCTCTGCACGAACAGGCCGTTCCAGCCATTGTTCCAGAGCCTGAAATTGGTCAGTGTAAGCTCCGGGTTTGCAATGCCTGTGGTATTCCAGATCATGCCGTTTGCCGAGCCGTTTACTATCCTGGAGTCCATTAGAGTCGGGTTATTGATGTTTATGTTAACGCCCATGCTGCCGTTTGCTGAGTGACCCGCATCCATTACTACGCTCCCATTTGTCATGGAGAATGAAGAGCCTGCAAGAACCCAGAAATCGTAACTGTACAGGGTATTGTTCGATTTCACAGTGGAGTTGAATATGTTCAGGGTGCCAGTGGCATTTACCTGTATCTTGTGCTGGCCTGCATATGTGCTGTTGATCTGAAGGGTGGAATCTAAGATGAGCAGGGTGGCTCCAGCATCCACATAGACATTGCCGGTTACGTAAGTAATCGTTGGATCGATTATAAGCTGGCCGCCGTTTGTGACAAGCAAATCGCCAGTTAGATCCACATTTGAATCCACTATATAGATTACTTTTCCATCTACTGTTAGGTCTTCGGTGAACACGCCATCAATGGAGAGTGAATCCTGATCCAGCGCCTGCTCAATGGCATCCTGCAGAGAGCTGTAGTACGTTCCAGTGCGTTCGTTCTGCACCATTGTAACTGGCAAATCCGTAGTGATGTCCAGTGTAACATCTGAAGACGTTGGTGCGCCGCTGGTGCCGTGATTTACACCATCCGTATGGATGTAGTCAGTCGTAATGCCAATAGCGGTAATATCCACTATCTTGGAATAATACCCATTCACGTCAATGTCTGTTGTCCATGTTCCCTCATTGGTTGTGATTTCCACAAACATCGAGTTTGGTGTAGCATCCCCTATTATTGGTGTTACTCCATCATCGAAATATACAGTTCCATCAACTGTCGTTCCGATTGGTATTGCCTGCGCTCCTGCTGATAGCAGGAAAACCGCCCCAACCAATGCTAGCATGGCAATTGCGCCTAGTATCATGTTCCTTGAAAACCTGTTTCTGCAAATGTTTACGTTCTGCATGGTAAATTCCTCCGGTAAAGAAAACCAATTGGGATTAATTTTCGGCGAAGACGAGGACATATATAAAGACGTAAGTCAGAAAAAAAATATCTACTGGTGATGGTCAGTATGTATTAATGTTTGGAGTGATGATATAACCATGAATGCTTAAATCGTAAGATTATTACTGAAAAGTTTGGGCTCCTGCTTTTCTCAAGTCATGTTTTGAAGAACGTCACAGCCTGGAGATGAGGTTGAGGCTGTAGGACCTAAACTCCTCTAGATGTTTTTTATCCATTACCAAACCGCCAGCCTGCACAAGTTTGTTCACCACCTGGACGAGGTTGGGTTTCGAGGCATGCCTGAAATCGATGTTTGCATTCTCAAACTGCTTGCGAACAATGGACATCCCCATATTCAGGTCGTTGATTGCCTCGCAGAACTTGACAACGATCTTATCCTCCACCTCAAGGTACGGGTTGCTCTTGTGTTCTCGATTCAGGTCTATGTCCCTTACTTCTCTTGTGGATGCAGATGGTTTGAATGAGAGCACTTCACTTCCCAGCTGGGTGAAGGCGTCTTCCACGCCGCATCCGGTCTTAGCGCTTGTAATGAGTGGCTCCACCCCATAAAGCCAGGAAAGTGCCCGAAGGTCCGCTATCTCCTTGCAATCAGGTGCCACCAGGTCACTTTTATTGCCTGCGATGATAAATGGTATGTTGGGAACTATTTTGTTCAAAAGCGCAACCCAATACCTGACACTTGCGATGGAATCAGGGTTGGAAAGGTCGCAGACAACAAACGCGCCATGCCCTCCCTTGAAGCCGCGCTCCTGGATATTGCGCAGTTCCGGCTGGCCTGAGATATCCCATATCTGGCAGTTGAGGTTGATATTGCCATATTGGATAGTTTTCTTGGATATCTTGGTGCCAAGGGTGCTTAGATACTTGTCATCGAATTGGTCAATGGTGAATCTTCTTATCAAGGAGGTTTTTCCCACGCTGAGGTCGCCGGCCATTACCAGCTTCTTCTTGATGACCTTCTCCATCTTCCTTAGCTCCATTCATGTATAGAGCTTGGCTATTATAAAAATAGATTGGACCCTCCAGCTAGGGATGCTAGCATGCCAGTATCACTACAGCCAGTATTCCAGGATAGGTTTATATCCGGCAATTTACTCTGGTGTCTTGATGACAATAGAAACCTTGGCTGGCAACTTGCAAAGGCTTCAAGACTCCATTGAAGAATGTGTTAGGTTGGCAGGGCGTCCCTCTGGAGAGGCCAGGCTGGTAGCAGTCACCAAGGGCAGGCCTATGGAGTGGGCGCAATGGCTCCAAGACCTTGGGATCGAAATGCTGGGCGAAAGCTTTCTCCGGGAGTTCAAGGACAAGGTAGAGGCCATGCCAGATGCAAAATGGCATTACATAGGAAGGCTTCGCAGGTCAGAGGTCAATGGGGTTGTTGGAAAGTGTGACCTTATACACTCGGTTGCAAGCCTGAAAGTCCTGCAAAAAATAGCTCAAAGCGCAACAAGGCTTGGCATAGTTCAGCCACTTCTGCTTCAGGTCAATACATCAGGAGAGGAGGCAAAGCAGGGTCTTGCTCCCAAGGAATTGGCACAGTTGTTCGATCAGGGAGCTCACATGCTTGAAGGAGTGGAGGTCAGGGGTCTTATGACAATGGCTCCCTTCTCAATTGAGGAGGACAAGATCAGGGACTGTTTTTCTTCCTTGCGACAGTTGAGTGACGAGATGAACAAGTTGCATGGATCGATCATGCCTGAGCTTTCCATGGGCATGACAAACGATTATAAACTGGCAATAGAGGAAGGCGCAACCCTGGTACGGATCGGCTCGGCTCTTTACGTTGGGCTTGAGGATACTTGTTCCCTTAGGCATGTTTGAATGTCAACGGGTCCGGGTGAGCCCATTATTCGAATAGTATCTTCTCAGATACCTTTCTGACCTTGTCCATGTGTTCTCTTGGGGTAGCGACCATCACGACCCAGCTGGAAACGTTTCTTCTCTGAAGCGCATTTGCCAGAGGGCTATATCTTGCAAGTGGAAGAAGCCTGTCCTCATCAAGCACTTTGATACCGGTCTGGGCAATTCTGGGCTCGCAAAGCAGCAATCCTGGCAATGGCAGGTCCACAATGACCGACCCTTCAGGAACACCAGCCTTGAGCGCTATCTTATCCTCTATCTGACCCCTTTTATCGAAGTCTGCCAGTTCCAGTAACTTCTGGCGCTGGCCATCCTCAAGGTGCTCGATCTCCTCCAGAGTCCAGGCTCTGACACTCTTGAAAAGCCTACGGTACTTAAGACGCAACGCCATTTCGGATGCATAGCCTTGCTGGCTCATAAGCCAGCCCATAAGCTCTGCATCGTTCATTTTCTGAACCTCGAACTGGTCAGGGTCGTACTCGGTCCTCTCAACAGCTCTTGCAAGCATTAGCTGGCAGATCCGGCCGGTCTTGTGGAAATACACAGATGAGTACATCAGGCCTCGTGCAACAAGCATACCCTCTACTGCGCTTACACCCTTTTTGTGAACCACTAGGTCGTTGTGATGGATCGTCAGGGTCTGAACCAGCCTGTCGACATCGATGATGCCATGGGACACTCCTGAGTAATGAGCATCTCTGAGCAGGTAATCGATCTGATCCACATCAATGGCGCCGTGAATTATCTGGGAAAGGTATTCTTTGTCATGGAAGAATGTCTGCTCCCCTTTTTTGGAGGAGTACAGGTCAAGTGTGAAATCTCCCTGGTCGGAGCCTGTGATGAGCTCTGCCACCTGGCTAGGCTCTAGGCCGTGACTGTTCAGGACGGAATCTATGGAAATCCGTGGGAACATCCCCTCCTTCCAGTCTGGAATTATGTCGTAATCGCCGGTAATGATACGCTTGGTAAGTGCCATGTGGTCAATGCCCATTTTGTTGTGCAATACCTCTTCAAGACTGTGTGAATATGGGCCATGACCAACGTCATGAAGCAGGCCAGCAGCAGCAACCAGCTTTCTTTCCTCCTCTGGTAATCCCAGAGCGGTTGCTAGTTTGGAGGCAATATAGTACACTCCCATGGAATGCTCCAGCCTGGAGTGATTGGCACCTGGGAATATCATGTGGCCCAGGCCTAATTGGCGAATTCCAGCGAGTCTCTGGAGTTCCGGGCTAGCCAATAGGTCCAGCGCCATTCTTTCCACCCTGACCGAGCCATGTACGGTGTCCTGAATGGTCTTGTAGTTCTCCATAGTAATATGGATACATCATTGATTATATAAGAAGAACCGTCAATCACCTGTGGGTACAATGCAAATATTCAGTTCCCTGTGAGGTATGGTGACGTAAAATGACACTAGAGAAGCTTAGAAAGGCTGTTCTTGAGGCTCCTGTCGTGATCAAAGATGGTATATTTGACATATATCCCCAGATCGGCTCCATACACATCGACCCATCTGTCCTTGAGGAGGTGACGACCCATATTATTGATTCTGGGCTTGCTTCGTGTGATAAATTCGTTGCGATTGAGTCAATGTCGCTTCCGCTGGCGGTCTCATTGACCCTTAGAACCGGCAAACCCTTTACCACCATCAGGAAAAGATCATATGGCTTTCCAGGGGAGATATCAGTGGAGGATGTTGTTGGCTTTGACAGGCAATCCTATTTCATCAATGGCCTGCAACCAGGGGACAGGGTGGTTCTGCTCGATGACGTGATGAGCACTGGCAAGACGCTTGAGGCCATAGTGAGCACCCTGCAGCTATCAGGAGTGAAGGTAGAGAGGGTCATGGTCCTTATTGAGAAGAGGGGTAACCTCCAGCAGATTGCCGATAGACTGGACGTACCCTGCATCGCACTTTGCAGGGTAAAAATGGAGAATGGCAGGGTGGTTATGCGCAATGAAGGCCAAGAAGCTCAGATGAATTGCTCAGGTGGTCTGAAAAACCAAGAGCGAATTAGTGTCAATAAACATAGTGTCAACGAAGGCAATATCAATAACGGTAGTGCCAATAAAGGTAGTATCAGCGATGGTAGTGTCAACAAAGATAGTCTCAACAAAACCGAGCTGGAAAGAGGCCGAAATGGCCTAGAACATGGTGATGACCCAAATGACCCTGTGGGATGGCTTAAGCAGAGCTTGCTGGCATCTCCGGTCATATGCAAGGGAACGTACCAGTATTTTGTTCACCCGCTAACAGATGGCATCCCACTTGTTGAACGTGAAATGCTGGAAATGGCGGCATTGGCTCATGTTCCGCACCTGAAAGACTGCGAGGTGCTTGTAACTGCCGAAGCAATGGGCATACCCATTGCTACTGCGATATCTTTGAGCACCGGCCTTTGGGTGCATGTAATTCGAAAGCGC
>JAUVCJ010000152.1 GCA_030595765.1 Thermoplasmatota archaeon
CTCGACCGGCTCAGAAGCCAGCTCTTTTATTGGTTCTGGCTCAGATTTTGGGGTGATGGGATCAACTTCGGTTGAAGGGTCTGCACCGTTTTGGCTAGGAGTAACGTCTCCGTTCTCATCCTCTCCCAGCTCAATGTCTGCATCCTTACTGCTGAGCAATCTGGCAACGCTTATGACCTTGTCATTCTCCCGCAACCTCATCACTCTAACTCCCATTGTAGCCCTGTGGATGATGGATATGCCGGCAATAGGCATCCGAATTATCATGCCCTTGATCGTGGAGACCATTATTTCATGGTCTTCCTCTATCTCCATCACAGCTACGACCCTGCCATTGCGCTCTCCGGTCCTGATGTCGATAACACCCTGAGCTCCACGCTTGGTCATTCTGTAGTCCTTGATAGCCGAGCGTTTTCCATATCCGCGCTCTGTGATGGTGAGCAGGACACTGTCCTCATGGACCCTTGCCATGGATACCATCTTATCATCGCCTTTGAGCCTGACACCAATGACACCTCTGGTATAGCGACCCATTGGGCGGACATCGGTCTCTTTGAACATGCATGCCTTGCCCAGCGCGGTGGCCAGCACGATCTGGAAGCTTCCATCAGTGCGCTTGACCTCCACTAGTTCGTCGCCTTCGTCAAGTCGTATGGCCCAGATGCCTGTAACTCTGGGGTGGCTGTATGCAATTAGCGCAGTCTTTTTTATGTAACCCCTGCGGGTTGAGAATATCAGGTACTCGTCTTCTGAGAATTCCCTTACTGGTATGAAGGCCGCTACCTTCTCGCCCTTATCGAGTTCGGGTAGCAGGTTCACAATGGCCTTGCCTTTTGCATGCCTGCCTCCGACTGGGATCTTGTAGGTCTTGAGCCAGAACACCTTGCCATGATTGGTAAAGAACAGGGTATAGTCGTGGGTGGAGCAGGAATAGCAATCTGTAACAAAATCCTCATCCTTGGTCTCCATGCCGATAAGTCCAACACCTCCGCGGCGCTGGGTACGATAGACATCTACATTCTGTCGTTTTATGTAGCCAGTGTTGGAAATTGTGACCACAACATCCTCCTCGTCTATCAGGTCCTCGATGTCCAGGTCTATTGCATTGGTGACTATTTCGGTGCGCCTCTCATCGCCGTACTTGCCCTTAATATCCAGCAGTTCCTTTCTGATTATGGCAAATACCTCTGTTTCATCAGCCAGGATCTCGTCAAGCCTCGCAATGATCTTTGAAAGCTCCATGTGCTCGTCCTTGATGGATTGCCTTTCCATACCTGTGAGCTTCTGAAGCCGCATTTCCAGTATGGCTTTGGCCTGGATCTCGTCCAAAAGGAACTTTGCCATCAGGCTGTCCTTTGCCTCAGGCGGGCTTTGAGCCTTCCTGATCATGGCAATGACCTCATCAATATTGTCTAGAGCTACAAGGAGCCCATCGAGAATGTGTTGCCGCTCCTGAGCCTTGCGTAGCCGGAATTCGGTCCTGCGCCTAACGACTTCCTGACGGTGGGTAATGTAGTATCCTATGGTCTGTTTGATACCCAGCACCTTTGGCTGGTTATTGACCAGTGCCAGATAGTTAATTCCGAATGTAACCTGCATCTGGGTGTGCTTGTACAGGAGGTTCATTATGATCTCGGGATTTGCATCCCTGCGCAACTCGATGACTATGCGCATGCCGTTCCTGTCTGATTCGTCCCGCAGGTCTGTGATGCCGTCAATTATCTTTTTCTTGACAAGCTGGGCAGTGTTCTCAAGAAGCCTTGCCTTGTTGACCTGGTAGGGTAGCTCTGTCACCAATATGCGATGCTTGCGTTTCTTGGTGGCTTCCTGGATATCTACCTTGGCTCGGACCTTGAACTGTCCCCTGCCTGTTTGATAGGCCTGGATGATGCCGCCGACACCGTAGATGATGCCTCCTGTTGGAAAGTCCGGCGCTGGTAGCACCTTTAAAAGCTCAGAAAGCTCGATCTCTGGCTTATCGATGCAGGCTACAATGGCATCCACAACCTCGCTGAGATTGTGCGGAGGTATGTTGGTTGCCATGCCTACCGCTATACCGGTCGAGCCGTTGACAAGTAGGTTCGGAAGCATTGCAGGCAGAACAGTTGGTTCCTTCATGGAGCCGTCATAGTTGGGAACGAAATCCACTGTTTCCATGTTGATGTCGGCTATCATCTCGCCTGCTATCCTTGACATTCGTGATTCTGTGTATCTCATGGCTGCGGCCCTGTCTCCGTCCACAGAGCCGAAGTTGCCCTGGCCGTCTACTAGCGGGTACCGTAGCGAGAAGTCCTGAGCCATGCGTACCATGGTGTCGTAGACCGCGGTATCTCCATGAGGATGATACTTCCCCAATACGTCCCCTACAATGCGAGCGGATTTCTTGTAGGGCTTGTCCCTTGTTATGCCTGCCTCGTTCATGGAGTGAAGTATTCTCCGATGCACTGGTTTCAGGCCATCACGTACATCTGGCAGAGCTCTGCCAACAATGACGCTCATAGCATAATCGATGTAGGAGGTTTTCATCTCCTCTTCGATGGTTCGTGGCAAAACTTTGTGGCTAGCCTTGTCGGACTCGTTCTGGTCGCCGCTGGAGCCTTTCGTTTTCTGTTCGTCTTCTGACATGGGTGACACCTTGTTCTTTGATTCTCATTGGCGCAACGGGCCTTCTGCGAGAGAATAGCCCTGTTTGTGCGCCTAAACATCGAGGTTGACTACCTCCAGGGCATGCTCCTCGATGAACTCTCTTCTGGGCTCTACCTGGTCGCCCATGAGTATTGTAAAAAGCTGGTCTGCTTCGGCAGCATCCTCTATTGTGACCTGCAGAAGCGTTCTACGCTCTGGATCCATTGTGGTATCCCACAGCTGTATCGGGTTCATCTCACCAAGGCCCTTGTATCTCTGGATGCCAACACTTCTCTCGCCAATTTCTTCGAGTACCTCATTCTTCTCAGCATCCGAGTAGACGTAGTACTCAGACTTTCCCTTCTTGAGCTTGTAGAGCGGGGGTTGAGCGATATAAATATAGCCGGCTTCGATCAGCTGGTGCATGTACCTGTAGAAGAACGTCAGTAGCAAGGTTCGGATGTGGGCACCGTCCACGTCTGCGTCTGTCATGATTATGAGGTGATGATACCTGGCCTTCTCAAGATTGAAGTCCTCCCCTATGCTGGTTCCCATGGCAGTGATAAGGGTCTGGATCTCGTTGTTGTGAAGGATCTTGTCCAGTCTGGACTTCTCAACATTGAGGATCTTGCCTCTCAGTGGTAGGATAGCCTGGAAGCGCCTGTCCCTGCCGTTCTTTGCCGAACCTCCTGCAGAATCTCCCTCCACAATGTAAAGCTCTGACTTGGCCGGGTCTCTTTCAGAGCAGTCAGCAAGCTTTCCTGGCAGGTTCGACCCTTCCAGAATGCTCTTGCGCCTTGTCAGCTCCCTGGCCTTTCTGGCAGCCATACGGGCCTGAGACGCAAGAATTGCCTTGTCCAAGATAAGCCTTGCAGTCTTTGGGTTCTCCTCAAAGAATTCGGATAATTTCTCATTGAGGGCTGTTTCTGTTATGCCCCTGACCTCGCTGTTCCCCAGCTTTGTCTTGGTCTGGCCCTCGAACTGTGGTTCCGCTAGTTTTACCGAAAGGACGCATGTTAACCCTTCGCGGATGTCATCGCCAGAGAGTCCAGCATCCTTGTCGCCGCCCTTCATCAGGCCGTTCTTTCTGGCATAGTCGTTGGTTACTCTGGTCAGGCCGCCCTTTAAACCCGATAGATGGGTGCCGCCCTCCATTGTATTGATGTTATTGGCAAATGTGAAGATGTTCTCGGCATAACCATCATTATAGAGCATGGCCAACTCGATTATGGTGCCGCTCTTTTCCACACATAAATAGATAGGTGGGTCATGGAGCTTGTTCTTGTTCCTGTTCAGGTACTCCACAAAGGAAACAAGTCCGCCTTCGTACATGAAAACGGTCTCGGTCCCGTCCCGCTCGTCCCTGAGGCTTATCCTGATGCCACCATTGAGGAACGCAAGCTCTCGCAGACGCTTTATCAGTATCTCGGGCTTGAAATCCATCTCCTGGAATATTTCGGAGTCTGGCATGAACGTTACACTCGTGCCACACTCTTCTGGGTCGCATTTCCCAACCTGTTCGAGCTTGCTGGCAGTAATACCTCTCTCGTAACGCTGCCGGTGGACCCCTCCTTTCCTTTTTACTGTGACCTCCAACCACTCTGATAGGGCGTTGACGACCGAAACACCGACACCGTGAAGACCACCGCTGACCTTGTAGGATTTCTTGTCGAACTTGCCACCTGCATGAAGCTTTGTCATGATAAGCTCTACACCAGGGATCTTGTACTTTGGGTGGATGTCTACTGGAATGCCTCTTCCATCGTCTGTTACAGTGACCGATCCTTCGGTATTGATGGTGACATAGATATTCTGACAGTAGCCAGCCATAGCCTCGTCAATGGCATTGTCTACCACCTCATACACCAGATGGTGCAGTCCTCTGGAATCTGTGGAGCCTATGTACATGCTGGGTCGCTTTCGAACTGCCAGCAAACCCTCCAGAACCTGAATCGAATCCGCGTCGTATGAGCCATCCTTTGTCATCTGCCATCCCTCGTTAAATTGATGTGCCGGACACTTGCCCGACATGAGAACTTCCAGCATATATGTATATACATATAAATAAGTATTGAAAAACAAGCAGAGGGTCATGCTTAAAAAAGAGGGTTAGGGCTAATAAATAGGAAAGAAAAAAATTCAAATTCCTAATGGAAGAGAAATAGAAGAGAAATGGGAGAGAAAATGAAAAATCCGAAGGAGAGTAAAAAGGATAATCCGAAGGAGAGTTGAAAGGATATAGAAAGGCAATAGCAAAGGAGAGAGAAAAGGGTATATCAAATGCAAATGGAAGAGCAAACAGCCAACTGAGTGCAAAAGCAAAGGAAAGCGCAAACTACCAATAATCTTTATAACGTCGGCTCATTTGGGTGCCTGGTCCCATGATGAACGAGACTGAAAAAAAGCCTAGGTCACGCTCCAGGCTGTTCTCCAAGAAGATAAGGATGCTGTTGCTCCTTATGCGCCCATTCACCCTGCTGGCTCCTTTCATAGGGGTGGTATCAGGCGGTGTCATGGCACTGGCGCACTACAACATTCTAGCTCCGCCTCAATTCTCAATGGAGTATCCCTTCGTTCACTGGCCCTTTTCCCAGTATGAGCTCATCTATTGCGCCCTTACCTTCGCTATAGCCAATGCAGCCAGCAACGTCATCAACCAGGTATATGACCTGGACATAGACAAGATCAACAAACCCAATCGGCCCCTACCCTCAGGAGCGCTAACAGTGGCTGAGGCCATGACCTTTGCATGGCTACTTTACATACTTACCCTTTTCAGGGCTGGCCAGGTGTCCCGTACATTCACCTACTTCCTGCTCATCTTCATGGTCTGCACCATCATCTACACAATACCGCCATTCAGGCTCAAGAAGCGCTTCATTCTGAACAATGGGGTAATAGCAGTTGCTAGAGGCCTCATACTATTCGTTGCTGGCTGGTCGATTTTTGGAGATCCCTGGCACCCCACGCCTTGGTTTGCAGGCCTGGTACTTATGGTGTTCCTCTTCGGTGCAACCACATCAAAGGACTTTACAGACATCGAAGGCGACCGCCAGTATGGAATGCGCACCTTCCCTGTTGTCATAGGCAAAAAGAAAGCAGCTCTTCTCACAGCCCCATTTTTCGTGCTCCCATTCCTGCTGGTGCCGGTTGGTGTCTGGCTAGGCTACCTGCGCCCCCAGGCCATCGCACTCATGGGCTTCCTTGTCTGGGGCGGCTACATGCTTTTCGCAATGCGAAAGAACGCGCTGGAGCGCGATGCCAACTTCGAGAACTCACCGCTGTGGGTCCACATGTACCTCATGCTGATGGCACTCCAGATAGCGTTCGCTGAGGTGTATGTGTTCGGGTAGGCATGCTACTTTTTTTCTTCATGCTCTCTGATATCATCTCTGTCTTTATCCCTATCGAAGGAGCTAGCACCTTTTGCGATTCCGAAACCACTCACAACTTCTTTCTTCTTTGTCGAGCTTTCGTCTTCTTTCTTCTCATCATTTGGATTGGACATCTCTAATCACT
>JAUVCJ010000118.1 GCA_030595765.1 Thermoplasmatota archaeon
CCATCAGCAAGGATAGGAACACACTTGTGTTGGGCATTCCAACTCCAAACAGGGGTGCCTTAGGGGTTGCCAGTGAGCTTGGGTTCAAGCCACTTCAGCAGGTTCATGAGATGTACATAGGTTCTGTGTGGGATTGGGAAAGGCCAGAAAATATCATGGCTATAGCTTCTCTTCACATGGGATGAAGATTCCATCTTAGTGTTCTCTTCACATCGGTGATGAATTCAGCTTGATATTCGCTTCACATGTTGATATGTGTCCATCTAAGTGTTCTCTTCACATGGGGTGATGGATTCAGCTTGGCATTCGCTTCATGTGTTGATATGTGTTAATCTAAGTGAGCGCTTCATATGGGGTGACGTATTCAGTCCAGTGAGATCGTCTCGCCTGGCATTGGCATGAGAACATCCATCTCCTTGTACAGGTCATCGGCCAGTGCTTGCCTGTTGTCGCTATGCATCAGAACCACCTGTTTAGGGGAGCAGCCATGAATGAATTCAAGAAGCTCGCTGTGGCCTGAATGTGCTGAGAAATCAAAAGAATGCACAGTACAATCCACTTTTACCTCGTTGCCATCGATCAGTATTGTGCCTGTGTCGCGCAATCTTGCTCCATTGGTCCCTTCCACCTGGTAGCCAGTCATTATTACGGCGTTTCTGGGGTTCTTTCTCAGGTGCTTGAGATAAAACAGAACAGGGCCGCCCTCAAGCATCCCGCTAGTGGTGATAATGACATCAGCATCCAAGGCTTTCTCTCTCATCTTGGGGTTGGACACTCTATGCATCCGTCCTTTGGCCTTTTTAAGCCTTTTTGGGTTCTCAAGGAACTCAGGGTGTGCAAGATATTGGCGTGTCATGGTGTTTCCCATTCCATCCAGCCAGATGTCTAGGCCACTGTTCCTGAGCATGAGCATCATTTCCTGGGTCCTACCTACAGCAAAGGCCGGTATGATCGCCACCCCACCTCTATCCACAACGTTATGGACACAATCGAGGAAATCCTGCTGGTGCTGGTCTCTTTCTGGATGCTCCCTTCCGGCATAGGTTCCTTCTACCACAAGGATGTCGCAGTCCACTGGCTTGGCAGGTCCAACAAGGTTCGTGGTCGAGGTGTTGATGTCCCCAGTGAAGAGAAGCGTTTTCTCATCTCTTAATTCATACATCAAGGCTCCAGGGACGTGCCCTGCAAAATGGGTGACCATCTCAAGTTCATCCAGCCAGAATCGCTCACCAACCCTTCTGGGCTGCATTGACCTTAGGCAGTTACTTATGTCTCCCTTCGTGAAAGGTTTTTGATAGCCCTGAATGTCACTTATTTTCAAGCTATCATGGTAGAGGACCTCAGCTACTCTGGATGTTAGGGAGGTGCAGTGGATCGGGGGCAAGTATTCATGGGTAAGCCAGGGCACCATGCCAGAATGGTCAAGGTGAGAGTGTGTGACTAGAACATGATCAACTGGCGGCGCAGGCATTGGATACTTGGGTGGCTTTGAAGGCAGGATGCCGTACTCGAAAAGCAGTGTCTGATCCCTAGCTTTCAGAACCATTCCAAGGCAGCCTACCTGGTCAGCTCCTCCGAGAAATTGTATTTCCATATATTCACCTGTATTTTTTTGCATGAATTTGCATAATCTAGATGTACTAAATGCCCAGAAATTTCAGCAGTTCCTGATAGCTCATGTGCTCACCAGAAGCAAGAAATTCGTCCACATCGGCATCCGGCAGTTTTTCAAGCATTGAATCGAGAACTGGAAGCACAGAAGATAACAATATGATCACTCCCTCCAGCTCTTTAAGTCTTAGTCGCTCCTTTTTCAAGCGTCCCTGCTCTCGTTTAAAGCTGTCTACCATTTTTAGGTGCATTTTCTGTGATCTATCCAGCTCGGATATCCCTTCAGAAATCTCTGTCTCTTTCCTTTCCATCCTGTTCTCCTTTTCCTGAAGTTCCTGGCGTAGCTTCATTGCCCTTGAATCGAAATCCTCCAGCTCCTTTCTTATCTCGGATATTCCCTCCTCAAGAGAGTTGTCCATTTCAGGGCTCGCAGCTGTTTTGGACCGCTGTCTGCGTTTTAGTATCCTTTCCTCAAGGTCTTTGAGCTTGCCCATGTGGTCGGAGAGCTCTGGGAGTCGGCTGGATTTCTCTGACATCCGTGTGATGTCCATGCTGCTACCTGTTATGCTGAAGGGAGAGTATAGTGCAAAATCCAAGTGAAATCTGGTAGGGATGAACAGCATGGTAGTTTCGCCCTTTACCTTTCTTATGTCAAAGAAACCGTCAAGGACATGGTGAAGAGAAGCCAGAATATCCGGGCTGTGCATGTTTCTCTCAACTAGGAAAAATCCAAGGGTTTTCTTGGATCGGAACATTGCTCGAAGTGATTGCAGAAAATCAAATATGGTCTCAAACTCTATGGATTGCAAGGCAGGGCTTAGGATATCAAGAACCGCTCCTGTCGGGTCTGTGTCCTTGGAGATCTCATTCAGATCGTTCAAGGAATTGTTCAGGCTTATGCCTAGATGTGTGAGGTCTTGAGAGGTGCGTGTAATATTTCCTTCGATCTCCATGTTGGATATTCTCTCGTTCTTCCATGAGTACCAATCCACAAAGCGTAATATTTCCTCATGGGAGCCTAGATCCACCCCAATTTTTGCCAGGTTAGATGAGAATTCTTCAGGGGACATTGTGGAAAGGGCAACAAGCATTTGTTTCTCCTTTTGAAGGTGTTCCCTTATGAAATTGGATACAAAATGCTCCTTCTCCAGTCCTGGATCTCCCTCCACCACAAAGCTTGCTCCTCTGTCTGTCAGCATTTCCAAGAACTGTTCGAAGAACTCGGATGAATTACCCTCTGGCATCTTTGGGCCTGGCAGGCGACAAAACAATCTGTCCGATTCCTCTCCGAATTCCACTTGCTTGATCAACGGGTCTCTGGCAATATGGAAAGGGATGTACTCGGTTGCTTTGTAGGTGCCTGTTAGGTTCAACACCCCCAATTCCCTCTCGAATCTGAGCCCCTCCACCTCACGTTTGATATCAATGACACCGTCAAAGAGTTCGTGAAGCGTGTAGATCGCCTCACTCTTATGCATCCCAGTCTCCAGGGAGAACAGCGCGGTTATTCCGAATTTATTAAGCTTTGCAAGCAATTCTTTAATGAAGTTATACGAGGTTTCGCCATTGTAGGTCTTTAGGGATGAAAGTATGTTGACGATCATCACACCGCCGGGTCCAATCTCTTTAAGAGCCATGTTTGTAGCGATGGCAACGTTGGTCAGGTCTTGCGAGATGCGATAGATTGTATCTTCGACATCGACATTGACCACCCTGCTGTGCTTGTGCGAGTACCAGTCCAGAACCAGCAATCTATTCTCTTTTTCTACCTTTGTCATATCAGTGCCGAGGAGCTCCAGGTCTGCCATCAATTCCTCAGGAGAATGCATCGATACAAACGCCAACCCTTTTTTACCCAGTGTGAGAGCATTAGCCAAAAACTTGTCCAGAATTAATTCTTTCTCGAACCCAGCAGGCCCCTGAACAAGTATGGCAGAGCCCTCTGGGATTCCACCATCAAATAGCTCGTCTAATCCCTTTACTCCAAATCCCAGAAGGTTCTGGCGCTCTTCCTTTTCAGAGACCTCCTCAACCTCAAGGTCCATGCGCTCCTGCAGAACCTGTGGGAGGTAGTCTAATAGCTTTAATCTGGAGAATTCCTCTGAGCGTGTGGCTAAAAAGCCCTTTGCCTGGGGCACGATCTTTTCATCTACAGCCGCAGGTCCAACTATTACCTCAAGAAAATCCAGCACAGTCTTTAGCAAAATGCTAAGCCCAACAAGTGCCAGGTCTGGGGATGTTTCATCCAGCTGAACCATCATGTCATCGCCAATGTCCAGATCCTTGAGGATCGGATGATCTTCTGCCTGCCTGCGAAGAGCAAGTATGATCTGGGGAGGATCCAGGTCGTCCTCATTGGACACAAGGATATAGTTTATGAACTCCTTGAAAAGAACAAGACTCTCATCTGACATGGCAATGTTGCAAAGGGCTCAATCGAAGTTAAATCTTGCGCAGGTGGAAAAAATAACCGGGATCTATTCGCACCCCGGACATTACTCTTCTTTGTGCCATAACGCTCTTATAGTCAAGAACCAAACATATAGGACTTTTAGAGAGTTCTTAACTATGTGTGGCACACGAGATCATTTGCCCTAAATGATTTGTGAGCTACATAATAGCAGACATTTGAGCAGAGCCTAACCAGCATCGTTGCTCTTAGCATCGTTATCCTTAATATCGTGGATCCACTTCCGGTCTATGGATTTGGTCGCAAGACCAATCCATGGATTGAGTCCCATGAGAATTCGCTGGCACGGCCATGACTGTTTCGAATTGGAAAGCGAGGGTGGAACCATTGTAGTTACCGACCCACACGATGGCAAATCCATCGGGATCGCGCCTCCCAGGGTAAAAGCTGACCTTGTGCTCATCAGCCATGATCATTTCGACCATAATTGCTCTAGGGTTGTGTCTGGGAATCGAACCAAGGTGATAAATTCATCTGGGCATAATGAACACCAGGAAATAAGGATGCTTGGCATTGATACCTATCATGACCAAGAGAATGGGTTGAAGAGAGGAGGCAATATTGTGTTTAAACTATCCATGGATGGATTGAATATATGCCATCTAGGAGATCTGGGGCATTCCCTATCTGCTGTCCAGTTGGAGGAGATAGGCAAGCTGGACATACTATTCATACCAGTTGGCGGGACCTTCACCATCGAACCCAATGATGCCTTCGAGCTTATCAATGCGCTCTCACCCAAGATAGCCATCCCAATGCATTACAGGGTGGGTGGCCTGTCCTTATCCATCAAACCTGTTGATGATTTTCTGGGATTCTTCAGAGAAGAGGACGTGGTCAGGGTGGGTAATGAGATCGAATTCCATCAGGAAGACCTGCCTGAGGGGAGGGAGATCTGGGTATTTTCCCTGTGAGTAACGATCAACCAATGTATTACCCAGAACAATATACATTATTACCCAGGGCATTATCGATGGTATTATCCAGAGTATCACTTATATACTGGCCTAGCCATAGATGAGATTAGCCAATTGGGCTCGGCTTTCCAACATGAGCCGACATTAGTGTAAAAAAACAGGTGAAGTCAATCATGAACTCTAGGATTCACTTCAAGATAAATTTCAGTAGCCTTGTTACTACAGCGATAACGGCCTTAGTTCTAATCAGCATGATGGTTCCAATAATTGGCCAAGCTCAAGGTCAGGAAACCTATTCTGTGCGCCAGTTTGAATGGGAATATGCACCAGACTCCCTGGTTAAAGAGGGCTCGACAACCATTGCTGAAGGGAATCACTATGCAATTGACTACCAGCTTAGTGCTGGTGATGGTGTGCTTGAGTTCACAGTGATCAAGAATTCTGGCCCAAACATTGACCTATTCTTTCTGACTCATGCTAATTTTCTAAAATACAGTGACCAGGAGGCTTTTCAGTATTTTCTGGCCTATTCAGACCTCGACACTGCATACGCTTCAAGGTCAATACCCCTTGCCTCTCTTTCCCCCGGGGAGTATCACATCGTCATCGATAACACTGAGCTTGGTAGCGCTGACCCTACTAGCATGGCAGGGAACAACCCAGTTAATATCGAATACGACTGTTCCGTAACAAAATCCTGGGAGCTTCAGGTTCAGATACCAAAAAGTACTCTAGAGGCCTATGAAAAAGTGAGCCAGAGGTCTGAATACGGATATCTGGCCACGACCTTGGATCCCACATTGGTTGAGTTGGCTAGGAACCTAGAATCGATGGCTCGTGATGAGGGCTATGATACCTACGATGAGGCAAGCTTCTTTTTGACCTTTGTCCAGAGCCTACTCTACACATCAGACTCAATAACCACAGGATTTGATGAGTTCCCAAGGTTCCCTCTGGAGACGCTAGCAGAACAGGGCGGGGATTGTGAGGACAGTTCGCTGTTGTTGGCTACGTTACTGAAGATCATCGGCTCCGATGTCATACTACTAAGCCCTCCGAGCCACATGGCTGTTGGGATCGCTGGCGAGCCAAGCTGGGGCTCCTACGTCACCTACCAAGGAGTGGACTATGTCTATTGCGAGACCACAGGAGAGGGATGGGAGATCGGGGAGCTACCACCAGAGGTTCAGGGAGCTAGCATATCCGTACACGAGATAACAGGAGATCAATACATACCAGGAGATCCCGATCTGTCTCCAGAAGGGCTTTTCGGGCTTGAAAAATACCTTCCTGCCAACATTTCCACCGAGATGTGCCTTATAATAATCATCGTAATTCTGGTGGTATCGCTGGCTGGAGCAAAGTCCCGGGGTTCCCGCAGATACCAGGAACCTGTTGCTCCTCAGCAACAACCAGCACCAAGGTCTCAACCTCCACCACCACGATATGGTAGCGAAAGGCAAGATAGGCAACCATACCAGCCACCGCCGCCACCTCCACCGGAAGGGCCATATGACGAGAACAATGACGATGGTTACTCGAACATTGACAAGGGTATGGATGAGCTAGAAAGGATGATGAAAAAATAATCAGAGATGATTCGTTAAACCAGCACCTAGCGTTTCCATTGCAGGCCTATCAACCCTGACAATCTATGTTCAGGCAAGTCTATACCTGGCAAATCCTTTTTATCTTGGACAACCTTCTAGCACAACATGGGTGAGCAGGCAGGCATAGCCCTGACCTATAAGGAAAAGATAATGTTGCATCTGCTGGACTTTGACAGGTTCCGCGAAAGCTTTGAGGTTCCTCTGGCTGTAACACAGGAAGGCATTTCAGATGCACTGGGGCTTGCAAGGAAACACGTTCCAAGGAATCTTAAGTCTTTAATGGCGGATGGCATACTCGATACAAGGCAAAGCCATATCACAGGGTTCAAACAAAAGAGGAGCGGCTACTTCCTGACACCTATCGGCATTTCTGAAGGCAAAAGGCTTGCCAGACACATAGGCAATCAAAATGTCAAGGTTCTAACCACGAATGGTATTCAAGTTATGAATATTATGAAGGCCAATAAATTTCTTGATGAGGATA
>JAUVCJ010000201.1 GCA_030595765.1 Thermoplasmatota archaeon
CCGCTGTCGAGCCTGACCAGTCAAAGATGCGCCTGCCCTCCATTGGTCTAAATGGTACGCTGTCGTAAGCTACTAGCATTAGGCCAGTCCCGATGCCCGATGATGCCAATATAAAGAATCCCTGATCAAGTAGGAGAGTAAATGGAACCAGTAGCATGAGAGGGACAAGCACCTTCATCAAAGCGATCATGCCTGAGCGCCTTCTATTACCCAGCTCATCTACCATGGTCTTGCCAGGAGACCCGAATGGGGAGCGCAGAACCAGAGCCGAAACCAACAGGGCAAGAATCCCAACACCCCACAGGGAGAACCTTGATGAAAGACCAACACTGCGGCTGATCCCCATCTCAACAAGCTCCATCAACAGTATCACAAGAGCAGCTCCAGCCAGTGCCTGGGGTAAGGTCAGCAGAAAATCCTCAAGCCCTTCGGGGTTACCAAGCACATAAGCAAACGTTCCCCCCAATATTAAGGCCGAGGCTCCGATGGCTAACCCCTGACCGCCTGCCATGCCAGTGGCTCCAACATGAGCAGTACGTCTATGCATCACCTCTTCGGCGTACTCTCCAGCAAAATCACCAAGCTGGTTGGCTCCAGCAGAGCCGCCACCGCCTCCGAACATCAGCGCTGCGGCACCGATGGATGTAATGGTCACAATTCCAACCGAGGCAAGAACCATCATTGGCTCTGCAGTTGGGTTCATTATCGTGATCTCGAACTGGTTCCTGCCAACCTCCCTGCCAAGCAGATCGTAGCCCACCGCCTCCACTGTGTAGACCCCATTGTCCATCTGAGTTGTATCCCATTCCAGCTCATATGGAGCGCTGGAATCGGTCTGTATCATCATGCCATTTGAAATGTCGGACCCAAGCAAATAGAACTCCATCAGTTCAATGCCCAGGCCAGATTCGATCCTCAGCGATAGCCTGCCACGAATAAAGTCCCCTGGCTCGAACTCGAGGTCAAAACCAAATGGTATTTTCAACAGAACATTGCTCTGAACCTCCGAAAGGGTTAAAGTAACCTGGAGATGGTCGTTAATGGCCACTGTCTGGTTAGCCTCGTCCCCATCCTTTGAAGCAGTAAAATGGTGAGGATTCTGATCCTTGAACCCATCCATTGTTAGAATTCTCCCAATCATCAACAAGTTAATCGCCCTGCCGCTTGCCGGAGTAGAGCCGGTGTGAACACTCTCATCATCACTGTTAAGAACCTCATATTCAGCATAACCAATGGAGTTCCCTTCAGCATCAACAACCAGAAGGCGGACCCACCAACCAAATGAGATGAACGAGCTTGCATCATCAAGATGCATCCTAGACTGTTCCAGAAGAGTGCCTACCAGCAATGGATTGGAGTTCTGTCCTGCCCAGAGGTCAAACTCCCCTGACCTGGAGATGGTTGTGTTGAATATCCTGGGGCTGGATATGTCGAAGGCCAGTATGCCGTTGTCGCCCGAATTGGATATCACGCAGTTCTCAATGGTCAGGATGGCGCCCTTGCCTGTCCTTATACCATCATAACCGCTGTTGGTAATGGTGTTGTTGACTATCTGGTGGTATTGAAGGGTCTTATGGGAAACAACTATGCCGAATTCGAGATTACCATCGATTATATTGTCAGCAATGATCGAATGGCCAGTTAGGTCCTGCTGGATCTGCACACCTCTTTCACCATTGTCAAGAATCCTGTTATTGACGACCTCTAGCTTGGTATAGTCACTACCCATGACTCCATACCTCTGGTTCCCAAATATCTCATTGTTTTCTATCAGAGCAGATGAGTTCTGCTGCAATACCACACCGCAGTCGTTGCTGTTGCTGAAGGTGTTATTGTAAAGCCAGGCCTGCACCGTTCCCCCTGATATGAAACCATTGCGGCCGCTCTCATCAATGACATTGTCATAGGCTGTGATTTGAGCATCCTCGGTGATAAGAAATCCATCGTCGCCGTTGCGCAATATTTGATTGCCCCTGACCAAGGCCGAAGATTTTGTAGTTACATAGATGCCGTCGTTCCCATTGTCAATTATCTCGTTGTCCCAGATGTCAGCGTATGAACGGTCTATCAGCCTGATGGCATCATTGATGTTTTCATAGATCTTGTTCTTCATCATCAATACATTTGAAACGTTCTGGATGAGAATGCCATTATAGCACTCTGTGACCTCATTCCCGTACAGAAGAGTCTGGCGCTCGTCCACCGACACCACTATCCCATGCTGGTTGCTCCCTGAGATCGTATTGTTGCCGATATAGAAACTGGCGCTTTCAGCCAGCATCATCCCATCACTGGCTGTGTCAATGAACTCATTACTCTCGAAAATGCCACTGGTATGGCCAGAAGCAAGAAAACCTCCATATACCCCTTCAAATCGGTTCTGGTAGAATACTACCCTGGAATTGTCAGTTATCGTTGCTCCAAGAGCTCCTAACCCTAGGTCATGTATGGTGGAATTGCCAACATACCCCTGTGCGTCATCTCTCCAGTACAATCCCTGGTTGTATAATCCACTAAAATCGTTCCTTTCAAAATGTGCTGTACCAACTATGCCTAAGACAAAAGTGATCCTCTCTCTGCCTGCCCTATAGGTCGTATCAATGGATGTCAAGCGGCCGCCTTCGTCCACTTGGATGTTGTGCTGGATGGGAAAAAGATTATAGATGCTCACAGTGCAGTTTATCAGGGTAAGGTTTCCTCCATCCCTGACATTTAGACTTCCGCGCAACTCGATGTCATCGTTTTCCAGAATGGTATCGTCAGAAACTTCCCAATTCCCAAATGCCGGTGGTGAGGTCTGCGCCTGCACGCACAAAGACAAGAGAGAGAGCAGAGCCAGAACTAGAATGATAACGGCTGCGACTTGCAGCCCGACAAATGCAAACCTCCTCGCCCCCGGATAGAGCATTATAAACCTATATGGTATATCAGGTAATAATATGTTATTATTCGCCTATGATTCAAACACAGGGATTGACTGGCAGAGGCGAAATATGCGTTTTTTTTAGCCATTAGCCTTATATATCGGGAGCGTAATGGGGAAAACTCCCTAAATCGAAGGTGGACATTATGGCGCGAATGCACAGCAGAAAAAAGGGCAAAGCAAGCTCGACCAGACCATTTACTGGAAAGAATCCGGACTGGGTGGCACTTAGCGCAGATGACATCATTGCCAAGATCGTAGAGCTTAACAATCTGGGAAAATCTTCAGCTATGATAGGCACAATTTTGAGAGACCAGCATGGTGTTCCATCAGTCAAGCTTGCCCTGGAGAGAACCATTGGCGACGTACTCCAAAGCAAGGGACTTGAACCCAAGCTCCCTGAAGACCTGTCAAACCTGATGCGCAAGGCACTGAACCTTCAGGAACACCTTAAGGATAACAAAAAGGACGTTCACAACAAGCGAGCACGTGAGCTAACCGAAGCCAAGATACGCCGACTTGTTAAGTATTATCACAAGTCTGGTACACTCCCAGAAGGGTGGAAATACTCCATAAAGACCGCAAAGCTCCTGGTGGATTAGGCCGATGCCTTCCTCGGAGTTCTGCAGAGCCAATCTGGACAAGGAACTTTGCAACCAACTCGAAAGCATTGCAGCTACGGTGCTGGCTCACGACGGAGCGGTCAGGGTAATTACCCACCACGATCCTGACGGCATCAGCTCTGGGCTGGTGATGGCAAAGTCTCTGGCACGAGCTGGAAAGGAGTTTCAGGTAACCTTCAGGAAGGGGCTGACCCCTGAATTCATTCAGGAGCTTTGTGAAGAAGAGTTGGAATTATTGATCCTTACCGATATGGGCTCAAGCAATATTAAGGAGCTTGAAAACATTCAGGCCAGGGTGTTTGTTCTTGACCATCATCTACCGCTGTATAAATCCGAAAGTGTGGTTCAGGTCAACGCGCATACGTATGGACTGGATGGAACGACCGAGGCATCGGGTTCCACAATGGCGTTCCTGTTCGCGCTCCATATGGACGAGGCGAACTTCGACCTTGCCCCAACAGCTCTGGTTGGCTCCATGGGAGACAAGATGGATCTGGGTGGGTTCTCAGGCATCAACCAGGCCATAATTAAAGAGGCCATTGCAAAAGGCCTTCTCACACAGACGAACGGTTCTCTTCTTACAGGCCCTGTGGACCTTGCCCTAGCCAACGGGATCGAACCCTATTTTGTTGATTTTGCTGGCGAATTAAAAAAGACCAGGAAATTCCTAAAAGACCTTGGCATCCCAAAGGGAAAAGAGATGGGAGAGCTCGAAGACTCTGGCCGCAGACTACTGACCTCGGCGCTGATCACCCGCCTT
>JAUVCJ010000217.1 GCA_030595765.1 Thermoplasmatota archaeon
GGTGAGGGAGGAGGCTGATATGCAGGTTCAGGGGAAGGAGAGGGTGAGGGAAGAGGCTGATACGCAGGTTCAGGAGGGTGTGTTTGTGGCAATGGTGGAGCTTTGTAGCTAGGCTCGGGAGGTGCTGGGGAAACATCAGCCAGATATTGTTGGCAATCATTACAGTACCATCTTGAATAGCTGGGTATGTATCTCACGTTCATAGACATGCAATTTACGCACTGCTGCTCCTGATCGCTCATGATTATCGCTCTCAATATAGGGCTGGATGGTATATAAAGCCTCACTGGCAGGCTTTGATTATGCTAAAAAAACAACAAGAACACAAGAGCCAGTAAAAGCATGATGACCGCCAGGATCTGAGCCATGTGCATTGCGCCTGCATCGGAGCCAAAGGAGATGGGCAGAGGACCTATGAGCAATACTCCGCCGGTCCTGACCTTCGACCTACCATTTCCTTTGTTCTTGGCATCGGGGCTTTCAAATTCCCTGCCATCAATAACGTGGTGCTCTCCAGCCATGCCCATGACCACTGTGATTATGCCAACAAAGATGCAAAGCATCCCAAACAAGAATTGTAGGCCGGAGCCAGTGATAATTGGTACAATGAATGCTAGACCTACAGAAGCATTGCCTGTGACCACCTCTTTTGATATCAGCGCCGCTCCTGCTATTAGGATAAGCACTCCTAGCAATGTTCTATAGTTCATCCATGAAGCCATGGATTGACATTACGATTAATCTTTTCGGATTATTTGACGCTGAGGAATTATTTGGAATCTAGAACCAACACATATCAAAGCACCTGCCTGCCTTGAGCCGAATGCATGCGCAGAGCCTCCTCCATTCCCAGCTCGCCGGATGCAACCCTTGCAGCCAGAGAATCAGGCAATGCGATCTTCCCAGCGGTTTGAGCCCGTGATAGACCCTTCACATCCTTAAGCTCACCAGGCCCAGGTTTTGGCTCCCTGTAATGAACAACTAGCTCCCCCTGCTGCCTGGCAATGAGAGCTGCTGATTCGCCATGCCCTCCTGGCTTCGTAGTGCTGGTCTCGTCGCATAATTCCAACCGAATGCCTAGCTCCAGCAGGGCATTGAGTATTTTGTCTCGCCTGAGTGGATCTCCATCCCCCAACCTGATCACAATGTTGCGATATGGATGGGTAGTGACCACATTTGCAACTTTAGTAATAAGAGATCGCAGATCTGGCTCCACAGTGGCTTCAAGAACAATTCCATCCCCTAACACAGCAAGACCAGGCCTTTTCCCAGGGTCGACACCTATTATAATTGTCTCGTATATCGACTTGCCACTCTGTCTACAAAGCGCTACAAGTAGCCCTTCTTCAGGGCTGAAGGGATCGACAGCAACTACATTGGAGAATGATAACAAGGGAACCTCTGTTTCTGTTGTAAGCACCACATCAACAAACCCAGGTATCTGCTGATCAAAAGATAGGCTAAGAAGCGGTATAGAGCGGGCTTTGCAGAGCTGGATTATATCGTGGTACAACCTGAAGTTTCTGGTCAATAGTCCCAATGCGCCCATTCACTGACGGGATTGAAGTACTATCGTTTAAAAACGTTGTAAGACAGGAGTAAGAATTTAGACATTGGCAACAAACAGGGGTGGCTAAAGTTATTGGGACAAGGTCTCATGCAATGGCATCAACAAGGTAATTGAACCTCTTATGCTGCATTTGGGCAAGCTCTGTGCCCTTCAGGAACTTGGTTACCTGGGCAAGGCCATGGGAAATCTGGCGCAAGCCCTCCTTTGAGGGAGCAGAAAAATCAACATTGAATTTCTTGAATTGATTTCTTATGATGGGCATGGCTTCTTCCAGTCCACCGTGAAGGTTGCAGAAAATGGTAATCATCTCGTCATTGGCTTCAATAGGGGTGAGTTCTTCTTCTAAGTCATATGAAGACGTAGTCAGAACCTTGTAGGCATCGTTGTTTTCCAATCCAATTCCTCCTTCTCAGATCCGAGTGGCCTCCCCAGATACCACTCGTGAGGTTGAACCTGGAAATGCAATCCCCCATATAAATGTTACTACCTTTAATTATCAATTAACGTGAAAAAATACAATTTCACCATGCCTATTTAACAATATTTTAATTCCTCAATAGAAGTCGTGTTATAGTGGCGCACTTATCATGTAGGACAAATGATTTCGTGTGCCACACATAGTCAGGAACCCTCCATATCTAGGGCTCGTTCGAAGTGAAATTTGGAGATACTGCATTAGGAATTTCACGATTGTGGCTGTAAGGAACCAGCCCCTCGCTCGAAGCAAAGCTTCTCACTGGGGGGCTCATTTCAACAAGGATATATTGTACAAAAGGTGAAATGTGCCCATTCGAGCCCAGACTCATGGCAAATCGGAGATTGCCACGAACAAGCAAACTTGCTTGTGAGTCAATGCGCCATGGGAGCATGCCATTCGTGCCCTATATGTTTGGTCCTTGACTATAATTGGGTAGAAAAGGTTAATTGGATAGAAAAAGGGCTATCCACGTTTAAGGAGAGAGTTGGACATAGTATGGTTCTCAGATTACAACCCCCATTGAAAGGTCCAACCCTAATCTTTTTCAACGCTGAAGGTCTACCCGGAACTATGAGCCCCAGAAGGCGCAGTGTATTCAAGGACTTGACCAAACTGGACTTCAACTACATCCCAGAAAAATTGGTTCATAGGGAACGACAACTCCAGCGCCTAGATACGTTGTTCAACCAGGTCATCACAGACCAGCTTAGCCAGAACGTTCTTCTCACTGGCAGTGTTGGGACAGGCAAAACTGCAATGTCCAAACTGTTCTGCACCCAATTCCAGGCAAGAGCCAAAAGCTCTGGGAAACGAGTAGAATATGTATTTGTCAACTGCCGTCAAAGAAACACAGAAGCCTCTGTGATGCTAAAGGTGGTCAACCACTTCCAGCCAAGGTTCCCTGATCGTGGTTTTTCCATTACAGAGATGCAAGAAATACTTCGCAAGGACATCAAAAAGAATGCCACCCACCTGATCATTGTGCTGGATGAGGCAGACATCCTTCTGAAAAAGGCGGGATCGGACCTGATCTACGGCTTCTCCAGGTTCGATGAAGAGAGCCCTGCAGAGGCTCCGAGGTCAATTTCACTGATGCTCATATCTCAAGAGAATATTTTCGAGATCCTGGATGCTGCATCAGTTAGCACTTTCAAGCGATCTAACCTAGTAAAATTCGAGGGCTACGATGCTGACGAGCTTTTCGATATTCTCGAGGCAAGGGTTGGGCTAGCATTCCACAACGACACTGTTGACATTGAGCTAATAGCCCTCATCAGCGACATAGCCTCTGAGAACGGAGATGCCAGGTACGGGATCGAGCTTCTGGAGATGGCTGGGCACCTAGCTGATGAGAATAAATCAGAGGCACTGAATGCCGAATATGTGAGAGCAGCAAAGGCCGAGACTTTTTCAACCGTCACCAAGAGCCAGCTGGCAGAGCTTGACCTCCAGCGAAAACTATTTCTTATTGCCACAGCCAGAGCTCTAAAGAAGAAGGCCTATGCCGGAACTGGAGATGTTGAAAAGATCTATGCTGTGGTCTGCGAGGAATACAACGAATCTGCCAGGGGTCATACACAATTCTGGAAATACATCAAAGACCTAGATGCTAATGGTCTTATATCCACCAGAAAATCCGGAAAAGGATTTGTTGGCACAACCACGTTGATATCTCTACCAGACATTCCTGCAAGCGAGCTTGAGAAGATGCTTCTTAAGATGATTGAATAAAAAGAAGAGAAGAAAGAAGACAGCGTGGGTTCAAAAACGTCTCATCAGCGT
>JAUVCJ010000156.1 GCA_030595765.1 Thermoplasmatota archaeon
GTGACAAACTGCTGGGGAGACGACATCTACCTGAACAATGAGGCAGAACTCACTCTATTGAACACATCCTTTGACCAAACGAGCGCGGTGATAGACAAGATAACCTCAAATCTCACGGTCCAGTGGTACGCGCATGTCCAGGTCAATTACGAGGTTGTTGGATTGCCTGTGGATGGAGCTAACCTGGAGATATTCGATAATGGCCCGACCTCAGTTTACACTGGCATAACTGATGCCAATGGTCAGAGGCAATGGTTTGTAGCTGTGGAGTATGTGGAGGATACGAATGGTCAACTCCCTCAGACCCCACACAACTTTACAGCCGAAAAAGATGGCGAGAAAGGATTCAACCAGACCTCCATCACGGCCTCTGGCTGGGTAATAATCGAGCTCATGCCAACAACCGACTACATCCAGATAAGGGATCAAGCAGGAGGACTTGGAAATGTGCTCAATGATACTACCATTGGCTCTGTGGGCGTTGGCTATACCACTCCCCTCTACGTTGCAGCGTACAACCATGTCTATGTCTATCTGGGCGACATGGCAGCTGAGTGGCTCAGCGACGCACCAACGTTAGGCGATGTAGCGCCCTCTAATGGTACTACGACTACGTTTACAGTGAGCAACACCAATTCCAGCGGAGTCAACGTCACGGCCGCTTACAAGGGTCATAATGCGTTGGTGGCTTTCTTGATCGATCCTCCAACCATTGACACCATAACTATTGTAGACTCTTTAGGGACTGGACTGACAGCCGTGCCTGACCAGACCGTTAATGTTGGCTTTAACATCACAGCTTGGGCTGCATCATTTAACAACACCGCCGGCCACTTGGGTGACTTGGAAGTGTCCTGGTCCGTTGTGAACGGCAGTGGCGCAATGGCCAGCATTAATGATGGGTTCGGGGACAATGTAACATTTTACGCAAACCTGTTTGGCGGCACTGCTACCTGGACAGCCGATGATGGCAATGGGCATACTTACTCCGTATTGTTCACAATTACTCCGCCAACGGTCGATTACATATTGATCGTGGACACAAATGACACTGGCGTGATGGAGATCCCAGAGGGCTCAATTAGTGTTGGTGCCAATCTTTTGGGTTGGGCTGCCGGATTTAACACAACAGCTGGATACATCGGGGATGTCAATGTGACCTGGACCGTGAATAACACATTTGGCGCTAGTGGCAGTACATCCAATGGGAATGGCATCAATGACACTCTGTATTCGGGAACCACTGCTGGCATTATTGTTTGGGAAGCCGAAGACGCAAATGGCAATCTAGATAACGTGACACTAACAGTGCTTGACCCAATGGTAGACATGATAATCATTAGAGATGCCAGCGGAGGGCTTGGTCAGGAGATCGCTGATGCAACCATCATCGTTGGTCAATCCATTGAAGGTTGGGCGGCGTCTTATAACTCAACAATCAACCTATATCTAGGCGATGTCTCTGTAACCTGGTCTATTGCAATTCTGGTAAGCTCGGATGCCCAAACAGATGATGGGACTGGCTCTTCGGATAATTTCAATTCCGGCACGATTGGAGACTCTGTACAGTGGATAGCCGACTTTGGCTCTGGCATTATGGACACCGTTGATTTCATAATAACCCCACCGCAGGCCGACACGATCGGCATAATGGATATGCCAGGCGGGGTTGGCAATTTGATCGTCGATAGAACCATCTCAGTGGGTCAGTCAATCTCAGGATACGCAGCCAGCTTCAACACCACTCTTGGAACCTATATCGGTGATTTTTCCGCAACCTGGAGTGTCACCAATGGAAGTGGAGCCCAGGCTAGCACAGATGATGGCACCGGCACCAACGATGCTTTCAACTCAGGAGCATCTGGAGGGACTGCCACATGGAGCATTGATGATGGTCTCGGGCATACCTACTCCATTGACTTCACAGTGATAGCGGCTACAGTTGACGATGTGTTGATAGTTGACTCTCCTGGCTCATTGGGTAATGAGGTTGCTGACCAAGTTGTGGACATACTCACCAGGCAATTTGGATGGGCTGCTGCCTACAATGATAGCCTTGGTTTCCTGTACAATCTGCCTGTGGACTGGTCAATTATGGTGGAGAATGGTGCAATTGGGAACCAGTACCAAACCAGCGGAGAAAATAATACAATCACCATTGGAACAACTGGCGGCGTGGTTCGCTGGTTCATCGACGATGGGAACGGACACGAGGATTCAGTACGGCTCCAGGTAACCGCTCCGGGTATAGATCACATCCAGCTGAATTTGGGCTCTGGTGACTCTAGTGCCCTCACATCACAGAACGTTCTCACTGGGTGGAATGACACCATATATCTAGCTGGATATAACATCACTACCGGGTTTGCCGCCAACCTCAGGTGTAACTGGAATCTAACAGAGACCGGCACCAACGCCTATAGTTCTCCAACTGATAACTCTCAAAGCATTGACCTCAATGTTGGCAACCTGGGTGGGACTGTGGTACTGGAGGCAGACCATTTGCTCTATGGCCAGACCAGTGTGACCTTTATCGTGACCACACCGGGGATAGATTATTTGCAGGTCAATAAAGCACCTGGCCACTCAGATAATTTCACAAGTGGAAACATCTATGTGGGCTGGATAGCACCTGGCTACCTCGCTGGATACAACAACACCTTTGGGTATGTGGGTCCTGTATATGCCAACTGGACTGTATTATACTCTGCAACTTCCGAGTCGTTCACAACTCCCATTACCCATTCCCCTAACTCTACCTTTATAACCGGAAGTTATCGTGGCAATGTTACATGGATGGCAACGAATGATACTTATGGCTCGGTGTTGACCGCGTTTGCCATCGCTGAGCCAACAGTGGATGAGATAAGGATAAAGGAGTTTCCAGGCGGCGGTGGCCTCATTCCAGATAAGTGGTGGTATGATGTCGGGGCTGTCCAGAGATTACACGCCGCAGGCTATAACGTTTCAACTGGTGGTTATGTAAAAGATGTGATATGCGGCTGGTGGATATCAAACCCGTTAGTTGGATGGGTCACACCCTCTATAGGCACCACAACGCTCTTTACAGCAAATACCACAGGCTGGGGTATTGGCTATGTCTGGGCAAAATATTCAAGCCTGCATCAACCTACGTATGCCGAAGTAGAGGTAAGGGTAAGGGAGCCAGGCCTGGATTATATCCAGATCAGAACCGGCGAGAGCGGAGGAGGGGTGCATGCAGTTGGAGGAGAACTGGCCTATGATGATGAGCTTTACCTTTGGGGAGCCGGTTATAATTTTTCCTCTGGGTATTTCACCAACATGGACAATCCCATATGGACTGTTGAGCCACTTGGCCTTGTGGACTACAATCTGGTATCACATTCGATCCACATTACCGCTGCTCTGGTGCTATACGACCAGAATGTCTACATCAACATCACCAAGGATGGCGTTACCAACTCCACTTCCTTCCTAATCAAGGGAGACATGGATCTGGACGGCACGCCTGACGAGCTAGATGATGATAGAGATGGCGATGGCATTCCAAATGACCTGGATGACTATCCTGATGATACCGACAACGATGGCGTTATCAATTTCCTGGACCCAGACGACGACTCTGACGGCATTCCCGACCTTGTAGAGGTGCAGAACAATCCCCACGACCTTAGCCTCCAGTTCGATACCGACAACGACAACATCCGTAATGATGTGGATACCGATGATGACAATGATGGCATTCCCGATGACCTGGACGAGCACCCCTTCGACACCGACAACGATGGTGTCAGGAATGGTGTGGACAACAGCCCATTGGACCCATGTTTGCCTGACTCAGGAGCTGCAGCATGCACAACTGTTGGTTGCACAATATTCGGTTTCGACTGCCTGATGTTCGCGCTTTTGATGCTGGCCATTTCAGTGGTGTTTGTGTTTCTTATCATTGCAAGCAGGAAGTCTGGCGGACAAGCAGCTGATTCTGGCTCTGATCCATTAACCGGAGCAGATGCCGACGGGCCTGACAATGATGGATTGGAACTTGAGTGCCCCACCTGTGGGAACCCGCTGAATGGTCTGGAGGAGGAATGCCCGGAGTGTGGCGAGGCACTGGAGGTTGACGAGTCTTTGCTCCCGCCACCTGAGACACAGGAGGCAATGGCAGAGGGTGGGGAATTTGACGAATCCTCTGAAGGACTTTCAGAAGAAGAGCCGCCAATGGGCATGGACACTCCTGATGAACTCCAAGAGGAGCTACCAATGGATGTGGACACTCCTGAGGGACTCCCAGAAGAGACTCCAATGGACCTGGATTCCTCCGAAGAACTCCCAGAAGAGGCGCCAATGGATGCGGACACACCTGAGGAACTCCCAGAAGAGACACCAATGGATGTAGACAAACCTGAGGAAACATCTAGGGAAGCCCCGGTGGAAATGCCAGAGAAAGCGCCTGAGGATACACCTGATGCACCAGCTGAGAACACCCCTAAGGATACACCTAAGGAGACCCCGAATAATACACCTGAAGATACCTCCGTAGCAGACACCATTAAGGAGCTAGAGGAGTTAGGCTAAGGCAGGGATGCATAGAAAATAGGCAGAGCCATTTTTGTTTTTGACCAATTGGATTAACAAAAATGGCACGTCCTTGAGGAGCTAGCTCCGAGAGAGATGCGCAAGAGCGCATCTAATCACGACGTTCTCAATGCAGTATTTCCGAACGTCCCTCGGACAGGGCCGGATAGTAAAATTTCGGCGCCCACTATTTAGTCAAAAACGAAACCAGATATCCATATCAGTGAGTTTTTGACTGTGTGTGGCTGACATAATCTAAGTTTGTATACTTATGTCGGCCACTATTTATACCACCAGGTCAATTCACGGCCACATGTCTCGGAAAAAGGTAATTAACAGCCCAGAGGCTCCAGCAGCCGTGGGCCCCTACTCACATGCAGTACTTGCAGGCAACCTGCTCTATGTCTCTGGCCAGCTACCCATTGATCCGTCAACAGGTGAGTTCGTCCATGATTGCATAAAGGCTCAGACCGAAATGGTACTCAATAACCTCGGAGCGGTACTGGCAACAGCCGGGCTTGGCATGGAGGATGTTGTCAAGACCACAGTATACCTTAAGGACATGTTTCATTTCGATGACATGAACGAGGTCTATGCGAAGTTCTTCACCCAGGACCCACCAGCCAGGGCAGCATTCCAGGTTGCAAGGCTACCAAAGGATGCGCTGGTTGAGATCGAAGCAGTGGCTCTGGCCAAGTAATAATTGGAAATATTGCATTGATATCTTATCATGCCCCTCTAGTGTTGCCTTTCTTTCTTGCTGAAGAGGCATCCGCAGTAATCCTGTCTGCAAAGTTCATGCTCTCTGCTCAACTCAAGGCTTCTCTCAAAGCCGCCTCCCTTTTTGAAGTTCCGGGGGAGGAACTCGATCCCATGCTTCTGCGCTGCTTCCATTCCGACCCTGTTGATGACATCAGCATTTTTGTGGGGGCTAATACTTAGGGTGGATGCTATGATCTCTGCATCAAAGGATGTTGCCCTCCTGGCAGTCTCATTAAGCCTTAGTTTGAAGCATTCTGTGCATCTAGCTCCTCCTTCGGGCTCTTTCTCAAGACCAATGACTGCTTCTTTCCAGGCCTCTTCGTCGTAGTTGCCAATAATGGATTCAAGCCCCAGTTTATCCATGAGCGTGATGAATTCTCTCTTCCTCTTTTCATATTCAGCCTCTGGCTGGATGTTCGGATTGAAGAAGAACGGGATCACCTCATATTCTTTCATGAGCATTTCAACCACAGCTGTCGAACATGGGGCACAGCACACATGCAAAAGCAGGGTTGGCTTAACAGCCTCCACTCCTGCACCTATCTCTATTGCCCTTGAAAGTATCTTATCCCAATGCGACCCCTGCCAGTAGGCTTTATTGCATCCTGGGCAGACCATGAATGTGTTGTGTGTAGCGTGAATTCTATCTGGAACTAGCCCCCGAACATCATCTCTGGTAGCTTTTTCAAGCAAGCTGTTGCATAGAGAACATCGGGTCAGTGCCTGTTTTGGATCCACTGGCAGG
>JAUVCJ010000245.1 GCA_030595765.1 Thermoplasmatota archaeon
AAAGGCTGCTGTAACTCCAAAAGCCAGCATGGCTGCAATTTGATACGAATCTGCAGGGCTAAACACCACAGAGGCAAAGAACCAGTCCGGCATGGACCCAGTTCCGGTAAAGAAATCGTTGATGTCCCCACCAGTTCCCATATAGATACCCATCATAAGAGTTCCATATATCATTGCCCAGAAGAATATCATGACGCCTGCTCCAAGGGATGTGGATCTTCTCTTCATTATTGATGAAAAGAAGATGGATAGGCTCAGATAAAGAATTCCCAGCAATATGGTCAGGCCAATAAAGGCCAGATACGATCCCAAAGAGTCAGCTCCTGATGTTGCGATTATAAGGGCTCCAGCGATTCCAAAGCCAACCACGATGGATGATGAAAGGACAGCGCTAAGTCCTAGCAACTTGCCGAAAAGCACCTCAGTTCTTCTGACCGGGTATGAGAGCACAACCGCCAATGCACCGCTCTCGGCCTCGCCGGATATGGTAGAATATCCCAGCATTATCGCAATTATCGGTATCAGCATGGTAGCAATGCTTAGCAGTACAACAACAGTATCCTCCATGTTCCCTAGTGTGGACGAGCCAGACATGCCTCCGGCTTGATAGGAGGTGATGATGGTTAGAATTACAAAAACCAGGGTCAGTGACAATATCCACTTGTTTCTTAGGTTGTCCATAAACTCCTTCTTCGCAATAGCGTATGTGGAGTTCAAGTTAAAGGCCGCCATCACTGGTCACCCCCTTCAACAGGTTCAGAGACAAGCTTTACAAACGTCTCCTCAAGGGTTGGCTCATGGGTCTGGAAGTCCTCCACGTTCAATCCGGCCTCGCTTAGTGTTGTGATTATCTTGCTTCTAGCATCATTGTCGCATGTGATGCAGAGCTTATCATTCTCAGCCGACATTTCATGAATGCCAGGCATACCGTTGAGGATCTCTGGAACGATGCCATTCAACCCGAGTATGGTTATCTCCAACTTTGGTCTTATGTGCATATGCTCGCTTAGATGCGCAATGGTGTCTTCAGCTATTAACCTGCCATTATTGATGATTGCCACCCTATCGCAGAGCGCCTGGACCTCGGTCAATATATGAGACGAGAATATGATTGTGGCACCGCTTTCGTTAAGCTGCCTGATCTTGTCTCTCACCATCTTGACCCATCTGGCATCCAGGCCTGACATGGGCTCGTCAAAGATATAGAGACTTGGATTGCCTATCATGGCTTGAGCCACTCCAAGCAGCTGGACCATACCCTTGGAAAATGTCCCAACCTTCCTGTTGGCGGCCTCCTCCAGCCCCACCTCTTTGATCAGCTCAGGTATGCGGGACTTGTCACCACCTTTAAGCTCGGTAAAGAATGAAAGTGTCTGGATAGGAGTGAGATTGTTGTAGAACGCTATGCGTTCCGGCAGGAATCCTATGTCTCTGCGTAGCTCAATGGCGTTAGAGCTTGCGACCTGGCCATTGATGCGAACCTCTCCGCTTGTTGGGTGTGTAAGAGACATTATCATCTTGATGGTAGTGGTCTTGCCAGCGCCATTGGGGCCAAGAAATCCAAATACCTCACCTTTACGGATCTCCATGTTCAACTTGTCAACGGCCAATACTTCCTTGAACCTCTTTGTAAGGTTGCTTGTTTGCAGTACGATCTCACTCATGCCAACACCTCAAATTGTATATGCAAAAACTCTGGTTGAAAAATGCGGTTGTAAAAGCCAATTCCAGCCATGCTTTTGCAGGTCATCTTCAAAAACTACGCAACCATCCTTAATAAATCTAATTGGGGATTCCCCAGGGGCACCCCAGGGGCCAGTTGAATTCATAGGTATTTTTTCATTACTATTTCTTTCTACCGGCTTTTTATATGATGAGTTGAATCTGTAGATTGGTGAGATGTTGAAATACGCAATCATTTACTGGTCCCGCTACGGAAACGGCAAGAAGGCTGTGGAGTATTTGGCAGCAAAGCTTAACAAAAACGGAGCAGAGACACAAATACTTAAGACCGATGATGCGGACCCATCAGCCATGCCAGAGGCTGACATGTACATATTCTCAGCACCCATCGAAGCTTTCAATGTCCAGAAGAACATGAGAAAGTTCGTCAAGAAGATGAAGGGAATGGACGGCAAGCGGTATGGGCTCATCTGCACCCATGGAATGGACAAGAACTGGCTGCCAAAAATGGAGAAGATGATAGTAAAGAAAGGCATGAAAATGGCAGCAGCCGTGGACATTCAGGTTGGCAAGGATGGTGCAAGTGGCGATGCTCTCATGGAAGGCTGGGAAGCAAAGTTGGACGAGTTTGCCATTTTGCTTGAGTGAAGTTTGCGAATCTTGTTTCGATAGAAAAGTCAGGGATGGAGCTATTCATCACCTTTGGGAAGCTGCTGCCAGCCCGATCAACCTTTATTCAAAGGCAAGGTCATCCTAATCATCTATCAGTCAAAGGAAAAGCCATTCTCCATCATCCTCTCCAATATCCTTGCGATGTTTCTTGCATCATCCTTGCCGCTGTGGTGCTTGCCCTCTAAATTCATTCCAAGTTGGCGCAACGCTCTGGACATGCCAACCAATTTCTTGATGCCGTAATGCCTGGCAAACTCCTTTTTCAGGTTGGTGTGAACCTCTCCAAGGGGATATGGCACCTCCAACTCCTCGCATTGGCTCTTGAACATTCTTCTATCATACTCACCCCAGCTGGCCCACGGGATTTGGCTTGAATTAAATCTGGCTTGCAGCATCTCGCAAGCTAATGAGAACTCCGCGCCACTTTCGGCAATACTTTGGGTCATACCAGTAAGCTCGGTACAGAACTCACTGACCCTAGAACGTGTCGGGCGCACGATGATGCCATAATTGTCTGAAAGAGTGCTATCTGCCAGATCAAAAACACAAAGACCGATCTCGATTATATCGCTAACTTCTCCTGGAGGTTGGTTGCCCTTCCAGCATGTGGCCTCAAGGTCGATTATCAGCATTTTATTGTCAGTTGAAGAGATTTTATCGCCTCCGTTAAATGAGCTTGTTACTCTATTTAGCTTACAAAGGAGCCTGTCCGAGTAATACCCCATAAAGGGGCATGAAAAACTCTTTGTTTGTTACCAGAGATGGTTCAAAAATCTATATAT
>JAUVCJ010000285.1 GCA_030595765.1 Thermoplasmatota archaeon
ACCCACCCCTGAGGACTACGGCCCCCTTCTACCGATATCCATCTACGGAGCCTCAAAGCTGGCAAGCGAAGCTCTTATCTCGTCCTGGTGCAACACCTTCCCAATGGAAGCAGTGCTTTACAGGTTCGCCAATTGCGTTGGACCCCGCTCCACACATGGAGTGACATACGATTTTGTGCATAAGCTCAGAAAAGAACCAGGTAGCCTGGAGATACTAGGATGCGAGCCAGGCACCAAGAAATCTTACTTCCACGTTCATGATTGCGTTCAGGGAATGCTGGTTGCCATCGAAACGGCCAAGGCCAAGGTGGAGGTATTCAACATCGGCTCGCATGACTACATTGATGTCAAGGAGATCGCAGATATCATCGTATCAGAGATGGGTCTGGATGGAATTCCCTTCAACTGGACCGGAGGAGTTGATGGCGGCAGGGCATGGATGGGAGACGTCAAGGTGATGTACCTTACCATTGACAGGATCATGGAGAGAGGCTGGATCCCGAAGTACAACAGTGCTGAAGCAATAAGAGCGACTGTCAAAGAGCTTGTTAAAAGTGAATAAATTGCGAAAGCCAAAGTGGCGCAACCGAGATTTGTCGGCAGTTAGCCCAGGTGTAACGTCGGCGCACACAATTGTCATTTCCACCAGTCTTTGCAGAGGGCACTAAAACCCGAGGCGATCACACAAGGAACTAGAGTTTTACTTGTAGGGTATGAAGTCCTTGCCCAGCAGCTCCCTTCCCAGTATGACACGCATGATGTTAAGAGCGCCTTCAGCACCTACAAGATAGCTCATTATCCCTCTTAGCCCCATCTCGACATCGTACTCTTTTGTGTAGCCAGCAGCTCCAAACCACATCATGGTGCTTTTATAGATAGCAAAGGCCATCTGCGGTGCTCGTAGCTTGACAATGGCTATTGTTCTTGTAAGCTCGCTTGCGGTGATGGTGCTGGCTTCCGAGTAATACTCGTCCAGCATCCAGGCACCCTTCATCACCATTGTTTTGACAAGCTCCAGCTCGGCATAGTGGTCTGATAGCTCGAACTGGACAGATTCGAACTTGCCCAGTGGCTTTCCAAATGCCTGGCGCTGCTTGATGTATTCCATTCCCATCTCCAGACCTCGCTCACCTGCTCCAACGCACGCCGCAGCTACCAGGTTCCTGGCAACGTTAAAACCCTCCATTGTATGGTAGAATCCTTTTCCTTCCTCGCCAAGGAGGTAATGCGATGGTATCCTGACACCATCCATATGCATCTCACAGGTCGAGATGCCCATCCTCCCCATGTCCTGGTATGGGGTGACGGTCATGCCCTCTATCTTTGCCGGAACGTAGAACAGCGATATGCCTCGATGGTCATTGCCTGGTGTGGTTCTAGCAAGCAACAGGTGCCCGCCTCCGCGCTCCACTGCCTCGGTGACTCCGCTGATGAAGGCTTTCGAGCCGTTGATAACCCAGTGGTCGCTTTCGCGCACGGCTATGGTCTGGAGGTTGGCAACATCCGAACCTCCACCGGCCTCGGTGGATGCTATGCCTAGGAACTTTTTGCCAGCTGCGATATCTGGAAGAAGCTCCTGCTTGCATTCCTGGGTGCCGAACTTTGCAAGTATTCTGCTCCAGCCAGTTACCAGCAGATAGTATACCGCAGTTGCCATGCTAACATCGGCTCTACCCATCTCCATCGCCCCCAGCGTGGCAATTGTAAGGTCACCGCCGCCTCCGAACTCCTCAGGAATGGTTGTTCCAAACAGCCCCATCTGACCCATCTTATCCAGCAATTCACTCGGTATCCTCTGCTTGGTGTCGATCTCTCTTGATTGTGGCGCGATCTCTGCATCGCAGAATTGTCTCACTGTCCTCTGGAAAAGTGTCTGTGATTCGTTCAATCTAAAATCCATTCCAGCACCTCCCTAGGAAAAGCATCTGGGGTTCGTTCAGCTTAAAGTCCATTCTAGCACCTACCATGGAAAAGTGGCTTCGCCATATTATGATTTTCTACAACCGCGCTTTCCCCAACATCCTCTTTCCCCCTCATCCATCACTATCCATCCGTGTCCATCCTCTACCACAACCAATAACAACAAAGTCCTTACACCCCAATCCCCTTCCACAACCGATTAAT
>JAUVCJ010000202.1 GCA_030595765.1 Thermoplasmatota archaeon
CGGCACTTGTGATGTGTCAAGAGACATCTTGGTCCCACATTTTGGGCAGGTGATAGATTGAAACTTGGGCCTAGCCTGTATTGCTTGAAAGGGTGTCTCTGGATATTGTGTATCTAGGATCTGGAATCTAGGTTTTGAAGGCATATTTCCCATTGCCGGCTGTGAACTGGTGGGTGGTGGGACATGAGGGGGTACTTTGCGATATGTAGGCCCACCCATAGGCTCTGATTGAATATGCTCCCAACGATATGTACCATTGGCACTCCTTTGATCCTCCATGTTTGCGAATTTATTTCGCCTGGACCTAAGATATACTCCAGAAACACCAAGGCTGACAACAATTGCCAATATGATGATAATTACAACAGAGTCTTGAATTTCTTGAATTAATTCTCTTAGGCCAAAACCCTGATCGTCTGGATTGACAAACTCGCCATTATTATCGAGGTTCTGCTCCCAGAGTTCCATTTCTGCATCTGGGTTCTGCCCCTCGGGTTCCACACCTGGGTCAGGATCTTGCTCCCCAGGTTACGCTTCCGGATTAGGGTCATAAACTAATAACACCCCCTTGGTCCCTACAATCAAAGCATTCTCTCCATCAGGATGCCAGGATACACCGCCGTAATACCCCAAATAAGCAACAGGGAAGTATTTTGTGAACTCTGTTCCATCATATGTAAGAATTGCAGAGAAGTCGCATCCTGCAAGGGCATAATCTCCGCCGGGCTTCCATTTCATCTGATTGGTGTAATTGTTTGGTGAGTTAGAGATTATATTGAAATTTCCCGAACTGTATTTGAACATTCTACCGCTTAAATTCTGATACGCGGTAAGGATCGCATAACTCCCTGTAGGATGCCAGAATATGTCCCGTAGCGAGAGATAAGAATGAGTTTGGATATGGGATAGCTCAATTCCATTGTAGATTGATAATATTCCATCGTCCCCTGCAATGTATGCATCATTTGTTCCAGGCTTCCATCCTATACCGTTAAACCCTGAAGAGTTAGGGGTGGGGATCTCTGTAAAGCTTAAGCCATCATATTTGAATAAATCCCCCCACATTATGAGACTGTCAATTGTTAATAGCGCATAGCTACCATCGGGTTTCCATTCGATATCTGATATAGAATCATAAGAAGAGAGATTCAGATCGGAAGTAAGATCGATCATCTGGCTCCCATCAAATTTTAATAGAATATTATTCATAATTTCGGTGCCTCCTGCCAAAAGCGCATAGCTTCCGTCAGGCTTCCATCGAATAATTTGGATCTCGTATTGTGTTTGGGTCATAAGGGATAGGTCTGTTATGGTCTGACCCTCGTATTTGAGCAGGGTTCCATTACCCCCACCGATCAAAGCATAGCTTCCATCAGGTTTCCAGGCAACATCCAATAGGTCAACCTCGGTGCCAGGATCCAGAGAAATTAATCGTTCTTCATAGGATTGGTAAACTCCAGAAGCTGTGCATGCCATAAATGGAGCTAACAAAATGCAGGCAATTATGCACCATGCCCCCCTCCTTCGTGCCATGAAACATATTACTGATGTGCTTATATTATAATATTATCCCCAGATTGCAAACATCCTTCGTCTCAGGGTGAAAGCAAACAAGATTATGCTCAGCCAACACCTTATTTTCATGGTGATTATTCCAATGGCTAGCAATAATAAATTAAATAGGATACGAACTCTCTAACAGTCTAATATATTGCCAACAGGAGGAATAATCAATCATCGAGTATATTCTAGCTTTGATATTCAACTTTCTACCTGTCCTAGTTTTCGTGCTGACTCTGAAGTGGCAAGCCTCCTGGCCGAAACTCGCTTTCTATGGTGGGCTGGTCTATCTTTTGGGAATATTTGTGTTCTGGAACCTATACGACCCAGCAAATACAGATACGTTCCATCTCGTCCAGGCCTTCGGGCTCCCACTGCTTATGGAAAGTTTTTTGGTGGTAGTGCTTGCTAAAACAACTCATGTTTGGCTTAGAAGATAGGCCTTGGAAGCTAAACGGAGGGTAAATAGATGAAGATAGATAGGTCAGTGAACGATTGGCAGTTCATTGGTGTATGACCTTTCTTTTGAGCTCGCTTACCATTTGGGGCCAGAGCTCTTGATTGAAAAAGGCCTTCTTGACCACCTCTGTAATAAGCGGTAGAAGTTTGCTTTCCGGGAAGTCCTGAGGAGTGTATCCCATGTTTTTGATCTGTTTTTGGAGGACGAATTTGCCTAGGGGGCCAGCCTTGTCTATGAGTTCCTCCTCAAGGAGCAACAGTACATTTCCGGTCATTCTGAAGCATCCCCCTCGATTTTGGGCTCTACCAAGCTCTCGACTCCAGTTCCATGATCTACGGAGTCATTTTCTAATGGATCATTCTCTTCTGATCCATCCAGTCCCATGGCTTGCAACATCTCCTTCTCGGCAACCATCATGGCATTCTTCAACGAGATAAAATGCTGGGATAGCTCTGCAAGCTCCCCTTTCAGACCTCTTGGGAATGTTGCATCGTACTTGCCCACGGATATCTTCTCAGCAGTGTCAGCCATCTGGTGCAGAGGTGTCCCTAGGCTGTTGGTGAGGTACATCCCAAATACCAATGCAAGGAACGTTCCAGAAAGGATCACAAGCAAGGGAGGAATGAGCCAGGCCTGGGGAAACGGAGAAAAGAAAGAGATTATCTCACTCGAATACATTATTCCAGACAGGGACATGAAGAGTATGCCATATGCCAGATATGAGATGAACACCTTCAAGGTCGCATCCCTATCCATTATCTTGTCCATCAAATTTTTATCAAGTGTACTTTCCCGCTCTCCCAGGTACTCCTTGGCAATCATCAGGGAGTTGCGAAGCCTGTCTGTGGCCTTGACCAGTCTATCCATTTCCTGATACCCGGCCAGGTTAAGCTCGACATTCAGGTTACCTGCCTGGATCTTCCGTAAGGTTCCCCCGAGCTCATATATGGGGCTTACCAGTTTTGTGATGACGCTATGGATGAATAAAAGCAGGACCAGGAAAACAAGAATGGACATCATCAAGGAATATACATACAATGGAAGCTGGAAAATGGTGTATAGATATCCAGATGCAACGGGGATGATTATGGTAAGCAGGGCCATCAACACATAGCTTCTAAACAGCCTGTTGGATAGGGTCTTTTTCCCGAATAAATTGTCATCGACAAGTGTAACGATACCAATGATATGCTTGTCCACCCTTAGAACATCACCAGTAGCCATCGTAGTTCTATTGAACCCTCAATGCTAATAAAGATATCATAAAATCGAATTGACCTAATTAAAACAAAATTATAGATTAATAGGTTACACTGGCTGCATCAGCTTATCCCCCAGCTCTAACCAACTACATAGTCATCAAGGACAGTTGTTTCTCAACGTACCTTTTTTCTATCACTTATCCCATTTAGGTTACCCATGCAGGAACAGGAGAGAGGAGTGAAAAGACCCGATTTTCCGGAACAGGCGATGCTGGACCCATTCACAGGAAAGAACATCACAGGAGACATCGTTGCAGAATCCAAAGATAGCCTTGCCAAAACAATGGATGCCTTACTGGCTGAAGCAAAAAAACGTGCCCAGAGGGGCGAGCCTGCAGAGAAGATATTCAATGACCTGGCTCCAGAGGTTCAGAACGCAATTGCAGACCATTACAGGTCCATGAAACTGCCAACAGACCATACCGCTTTGAGCAATGCCATGGAAGAGCTTGCAAAGGCTGCCGGGGCTGACCCATGAGCAAGGAAACGCTCCAGCAACTGCGTGTTGACTTGGAAGCCGTGGGGCAGGTTGCCAAAACGCTTGGCTTCACATTCTCAATAGAAAAAGAACAGAAACTGGCGTTCCATTTCGGATGGAGCACAGATGTGGAAGGATTATGGATCGATCTCTACAGAGATGGAAGCATGCCATCCACCTTGCTGGCACTCCCACTCAGTGACATGAAAACAACTAGCTACGCCCCCTTCTTCTTCGGAGGCGAACCGCCTGCTGCTGACCTGCTGGCAGTGACAAAGTCCATGATGCTTTTCGTATCACAGGAAAGCACCCCGCCTAGCGACCTTCTTGAAAAGTTGCAGACTCCAGAAGTTGATGAACCCAATGTTCTGCCAGTCACCCAAACAACTCGCCGCGGCCCTCTTATTGAGGTGCACCTAACCGACCCAGTATGCGTGGATGTATGCGCTGAGCCCTGTCGTGACGAAATACTGGAGATAATCTGGAGCGAAAGGCCTGATATTCATCTGGTC
>JAUVCJ010000268.1 GCA_030595765.1 Thermoplasmatota archaeon
ACGACCTGTTCAACATGCGCCAGCGAGTTAAGGCTGTATTACCCTTCCTTTTTGCAATTCCATTTGCACTCTACGCCAGCAGGTTCGACCCATCTCTCAGACTTGGCCCCATGAGCATCATTGCGGATACATTCCATATCGGCACATTCGAGATATTGCTTCCATTCGCTCTTGCCCTCTTGTTTGCGCTTGGCGTAACTTGCGCTGCCAATGCTGCAAACATGCTTGAGGGCTTCAATGGGCTTGGGGCAGGCATGGGGCTGATAATCACAGTGGCTCTAATCATCATGTCCATCTACTCCAACAAGTTCGATGGGACCATACTCCTGTTCCCACTTCTTGGAGCACTGACCGCATTCCTCTACTTCAATAGCTACAAGGCAAGCATTTTCCCTGGAGATACTTTGATGCTTTTCATGGGAGCCACCCTTGCAGTTGCTGCCATCATGAGCCATCTAAAAACTGCAGGCGGATTGTTATTCATGCCAATGATAGTTGAGTTCGTTCTAAAGCTCAGAGGTAAGTTCAAGGCTGAAAATTACTGCTGTGCCGATGAGAAGGGATTCCTATGCTATAAAGGCAAGGTGGAGTCACTCACACATCTGGTTATGAAGATCAGACCCATGAAAGAATGGCAGCTTGTTGGAGTGTTCTGGCTAATTCAGGGAGTCTGGAGCGCTCTGGTAATAGCTCTTTTAATGGGCGGATTCTTAAGGTGATGTCACTAGTCCGGGCATCAATGTGATCTCAACATTTCAAGGATTTATGCAAATCTCATAAATGCGCTGAGGGTTTTCCTTGTGGATGACAAAGGCATCCTCCTCGCTCATTTCTCCAGACTCGAATAGTTTGATGGTACGTTTAGGAACGGTCTTGATGCCAAGGACCGCGCCTGGCCTGGTGATGTCATCAAGGTAGTCGGTCTCCATCATGAATCGATTTCCCTGCTCAAGCGCCTCTGTGATGGCCTTGCCACTTGCAAGCACAGATGGAAAAATACCATGATTAAGCTCTGTATCCACCAGAGGAGGGGAGTAGTGTTTGACGACCTTCTCCCTTGCCAATCCCACCTTATCTGCAAGTTTGGCTAACTCCAGGCAAACCTCTGGAGTTGCAGTCTCCATATGAAGCACTACAGGACATCCAACATCTCTGGCTAGCTCCATTCCATACCGAAGAATGCGGTTTGAGGCTTCTAACAGGTAGGGCTCGACATCAAAATGAGGTCTTCCGATCTCTCCAATAGCTATAGCCCTCCCGGACCGCACCATCTCTGCTGCGATCTCCATACCTTTTCGCATGGAGTCTTCAGCATGTTCCAAGCCATACTTCTGCTCGAGCTTAAGGAATGTGACTGGATAAGGCCCTACAGTTGCATGAGCCGTGACACCGGTTTGCTCGTTAACCTTTTTTGCCAGGCCAAGGGTTACCTCGTATTCTTCAAGAAAATCCATTCCCTTTGTGATCTCAACTCCCTTATGAGGCATATTGGAGAGAATGATATGAGTGCCTCCTGCCTTCTCAAAGGTTTTTATTGCCTCTACATTCAGGCCTGATGGCTGGAGGTGCACGTGATTGTCCAGAATTGGAAATGTTTGTCGGGTCATTCTGATTGCCTTAGTTAATGATTATTCAGTTGGTTTTTCATTGCCATAGGCATTGTTGTTCTATTTTGTGTCCAAACATCGATTTGATATCAATATTGTGGAAATAATTGCTTTGTAAACTCGATGTCAAGGATATTAGTTGAGTAAGCCTGCGCCTTCCAGCTCCTCTATTATCTTGCCAACTCCTTTTTCCACATCTGCTGGCGTTTTTGCGCCTGTGCAAACAAGCTTGCCAGAACCGAATAGTAACAGGACGACCTTTGGCTCTGCTAACCGATAGACCAGCCCTGGGAACTGTTCGGGTTCGTATTCAACTCGATCCAGACCCAGGCTGATCGCGATCGCGTTAAGGTTGATCTCTGATCCAAGATCCGAGCTGGCCACAATATTTTGGATATCTATTACAGGCTTATTTGAGATCTCGATGTCTGCCTTGACAAGCTCTTTTATGACGGTGTCAAGGGCTACAGTTACAAGATCGATGCTCTTTGCGCCGGTACAGACCACCTTGCCGCTTCTGAAAAGTAGGGTCGCGGTCTTTGGTTTTTTAAGACGAAAGACCAAGCCTGGAAACTGTTCGGGTTCATATTCAGCTCCATCCAGTACTTTTGCTATGGCTTTAAGGTCCAGCTGTTGTCCAAGCGATGTGGAAGCCACCACGTTCTCGATTTTTATCTTTACCAAAGCCTTGTCCCCCTTGTTGTTACTCTCATGTACTCCCAAAAGTATTCCATCGCCATTTCAATCGTTCTAATTTGGCTCTTGAGACCTAATATGTAACATGGCCTCAAACCCCTGTATGTGGGTGCTTTCGGGCAGTACGACCATGGGTATTTAAATGGTTCTTTATAAGTATTATGGTGATATCTCAAAAAGAGGGCGTTCTCTTAGAAAGAAAAGTGGGACTGTAGAATC
>JAUVCJ010000010.1 GCA_030595765.1 Thermoplasmatota archaeon
AGGCGATGAGTATTTATTGGCCGGAGATAATCAATGTGTTGCATGTACTGGACATACATGCAGGGGAAAGTCTGCACTTTAGACTTTCCCCACCTACCTTCATGGAGATACGGTAGCCTCGCGGTTATACTTTATAAACCACAAGAGACTGTAGAAAAGTGTGCAACATTTTTCAGTAAGTGTGTATGTTTGGTTTGATTTTTGTTTACTTTCTGCCTAGATGTGGCTTTTCATCAGATTATTGTTTGATATTCTGTCTGATTTCGTCTCTGTCCCAATTTGGTGTAGTTATTTGTTCATTTTTTCTTGGTTTTCAGCATATTCCTGGTTGTTTTCGATAGCTATCGCTATCCAGTAGTTTTATCATTCGTTTCAGATTTACTACGAGCCCTGTAAGGATTGCCTGCACGTTTACTTTTTCGAGGCCGTGATAACGTGCTCTGTTCAAGCCGTGAAATCGTTTCATTTCGGCTTGTTTTGGCTCGATGTGGGATCGGATCTTCATGTCCTCTTTGTAGTCGTCGGTTTTGCTGTATTTGATTGCTTTCTGCTGGATATCATAGTCTTTGTTTATTGAGATGGTTCGAAATGACCTGGGTGTGCATTTGTTTTTACTAGTGCATTGTTCACATGTATTCTTTCCAAAGAAATATACCCATGAATTGTTTCCTTTGTTCCAATAATGTTTACTGGTAGTATGCCCTGCTGGGCATACCATTTTTTTCTTGTCATGGTCGTAATCGAATTTGTCTTTGGAATAGTATTCGCTGTTGTTATGAGATGTTCTTGGTGGTGCTATTAACACTGTTTCCGTATCTTCTGCAAACTTACGGTTGTCTATAGTGCCATAGATACCATCTGCCCTTATTTTCTTTGGAGACAGCCCTTTTTCTTTCTGTCTTTTTAAGTTCCCAGGCAATTGCGAATCATCACATGTATCTCCTGGTGTTACTTTAACGTCAGTGATTATCTGACGGTCGGTTTGAGATGTGTGTGCTTTGTAACCACAGAATGTTTTCTTGTCTGATTTTGCGCCCCAACGAGCATCTTTATCAACATTGCTTACCAACCGGCCTTTACCTTTTTTCTCTCTTTGCTTAAAATCAGTGCCGTCATCTGTTTCGACTTCTTTGATATAATCGTTCAAAATCGACTTGAGTTGTTCTATATATTCACTTGTTTCAGGACTTATGTTTACTCCCATATAAGCGAAGTGATCGATGAGGCTCTTTGCATCTATCACTACCCTCTTCAAGGTAGCTCTTTTTTCTCTCTCAGCCATCTTGAACTCTTTCTTTTCATTGTTATCCAGATAGAATTCTCTGTTAACTGGACAATCACCATCATAGGATCTCAGGATTGATACTATAGCCTGTTTTACCAAAGCGATAGTTGTTGGTATCGCTATATCAGCAATGATATGAGTTGCATCTATCGATTGGTTCTCATATTCATCAAGCAGACTCTTCTGCTTGAACTGCTCCAATATACGATTGAACAATGTTCTATGCATATCCTCTCCCAAAGTGTTGCGAAATTTACCCGGAGCTGTAAAATGGAATACCATCTCATCCAGTTCATATCCCACAAACCACCGATACACAAGATTTTCCACGATCTGATTTCTGAGCTGCCGCTCAGACAAACAGTACATATACTGGACAATCTCAGCTCTGAACATAATCTCAGGATAATTCGTAACCTTCCGACCAATATCAGGTTCATATAGATCTTTACACTCTTTGTTCACGAAAGAGAAATCGATCTCTTCATTTATTCGATATAAAAGATGATTTCGAGATACCACATTTTTGTAAACATCCTGGCTCAAAACAAATCTCGTTTCTTTTGGCTCATCTACAAAAACCATCCCATACACCATAGCCAGATAGGTTTCTGACTATTAAAAGATGGCTCCGATTTATTACGCTGGCTAGTGAAATAGGTAGCTTTTCTACAGTCTCTCTTTCAATTAGCTCTTCCCTTCCATCTAGGCATCCGTCTCTTCCACTTTGCCTATTCCATCCATGTTATCATTTTTCTCTTCCAATCGCCCCTTCCCATCCATCTCGGCATCTTTCTCTTCCAATTGGCCCTTTCCATCCATCTCGGCAACTTTCTTTTCCAATTGGCCCTTTCCATCCATCTCGGCAACTTTCTCTTCCAATTGGCCAATCTCTCTCACTTTGCCATCTTTTCCTTCCAATGTGTCATCTTTTTCGTCCTGGTGGTTGCTGAATTTGCTCTTGAAGGCCTCACCAATTCCTCCCTTTGTCATTCTGGAAAGGGCATCGTGCCATTCCTGGATATTCCTCTGGACCACCGGTGTAGGTGCAATTCTCGTAGGCGTAGGAAGGATGTAAGCATCCATCTGGGTTCCGTTCCAGAGGTAGCTTACCCTGAGCCAGGATGGATCGTTCTCATTTTTTGATAGGCGGGCAAGATCCACAACTCGTATGGAATCTATGGGGATTATGAACCGTTTGATACCATTGAATTCCAATCCATCTCCTGTTAGTATCAACTCTCCAAGATTCTCATATCGTTTCCTCTCCAGGTCGCTCTGGCCTGGTTTCAGGGCAGTTCCAGCCTGTACAAAGTAGGCCATGTTCTCATATTTGACAACCCCCCTTGGCCCTCCGCTGGTCTGTCTCTTTGGCACCTCTTTTCGCTTGAGAAGCAAACCTGCAGCCAGCAGAACGACCAAAAACGCCTCTATCAATACGATCGCCAGCAATGGTAATAGTAACGTATCCTTCTCTTCTGGCAGTTCTAGGTCAAGTAGGGAGCTTAGTTGCAGGGAATCGACACCATCTTCCAGAACAGTTATGCTCACGCTCATGACCTCATTATACTCTGCTCTCAATTCAAGTGCCTGCCCTTGGGATATCCATTTTGGTATGAGTACCCTGGTAGAGAAGCCTTCAGAATCCTGAATCAAAGATACTCTGGCATTTGTTGCCAGGTTCGTGAGTGTAATTTTCGCTCCCTGAATGGTTCTGCCTGTGGTGTCCTGCACATTCCCAGAAAGGCTGAGCCATTTCTCGATGATGAGCTCCATCTCCATCCAGAGGTGAGCTTCTATGCTGCCAGGGTTGATGGTTATGTAGAGCGCTGTGTTGTAGTAACCCGCAGGCAGGTTGTCGAACTCTAAGGAACCCACTCCAAGATCAGATGGATTAACTTCCTTGATAGCAACGAATTTACCCATATTATCATATATCTCGGCCACCACCGGGTTTGACCCCTGGTTTGATGTGAATTCCAGTCTGAGAGTGTCATTGAGCCCGTTGCCGCTTAGGTCTTGTGAGGTAGGAGTGGCATTAAGCACCGCACCACCTGTGAATTGAGGGTCCAGGTCCATGGTCTGGAGGAATGACCACCAGGTGCAGTTAGCTCCAAAATCGGTTTGCAAATAAGAGGGGTTGAGATATTCATCCACAGGAAACCAGATCCCCAAGCCATGAGCGTTCTCGACCGAGGTTCCTTTCGGGTCGATGTCGCTTGTCCAGTGTCTTTCCACAATAACAGCTTTGTCGATGAGATCCAAAAGCTCTCCAGCAACTTGTCTCAGCGGAAGATAGGGAACCCGGCTTTCCAGAAGGCTTGCGAAATGAAAAAGATCCACTGGCTCGGGGGTGGCATGATATTGTTCCGTATCGTTTCTAGCATCCCTTATCCAGGTGCTCAGGTGGGGGTAATTGTCTGTGAGCAGGTTCGAAAGCTTCGATATCCCCTCAACCACCTCCTCGATCGAATCCAGGTCTATCAGAGACTGGGCGGCTGAATGGGCGCTGTTGTTCGCAGACCAGTCCACAAAGATGTTCACGATGGAGGTGCCCAGAGCCCTTCCGTCCATGTACGGGCTGCTGGCAAGCCCATCCAGTATCAAGTCGTAAGGTAACCCACGGTCGTCTTCCTCCTTCTCGGAAGCCACTGATAGGTTTGCAAGCCCCCGAAGCTGATAGAATACCTCCACCATTGCCTGGTTGCACACATCAAAGCCGATAAGGTCCAGCTTCTTTCCCAATGGAAGTATGCCATTTCTAAGCTCAGTCATTTCCAGGTAGTCGGACCCATCTGGAGATACTCCTTTCCACCCCCTGCCATGACCCCACATTATCAGTGCGTACCTCTGGGCAGGGAATTCGTTGATAGACCACTGCAGAAAATCCTGCAGGGCATTAGCTGTGCCCATGTTCGTCTCTCCAATGCTCCACTGATCATGCCCTTCAACGTAGCTGTGAAACAGATCGGTGTCATTGTCCTGCTGCACCAGGAACCGCCTGGTGTCGGTCCAGTCCCCGTTCGTGTCGTCATGACCTGTATCTCTATCGAACTGAACCACTATGTTCAATTCATCTGTGGAGCCAACTAGCTCCATCTCGTTGAGGTCCTCTACTGCGAGTCTTTCCAGCTCGTTATCCCCCGACATGTAGACCATGAATGTCCATTTTGCAACAGGGAGCTCTGCTGCCTGGACATGGACTCCAGGAGCTAACAATGAGCCTGCGAATAGAAAGATAATAAGGATTGGGAACATCTTTTTCATGACAACATCAAATTGCCAATGCGGTTTATTAATAGTTTTGCCGAGATCCAACCATAAAAAGAGCCTCATGCAGAGCAGTTTTGGCTGAAGTTGAGAAATTCATTTACTGTTTTTCGAGATAAGAAGTTCGCTGGCGGTCAGGATCGCTTGAAAGGGAATGCCGTGCTCTTTCATGAGTGTTGATGCTCCTTCCTCTCTGTCCACCACTACCAAGGCTCTGACGACCTTTAAACCAGCATCCGTGAGGATTTTGGCGGTTTTGACAATGGAGCCGCCACTGGTAGCCACATCTTCAACAATGGTCACGCGCTCCCCGCTTTTGAAAGCACCCTCAATTCCTTTGCCGGTCCCATGGGCCCTGTCTCCTTTGCGCACCATCAGGTAGGGAATGTTGGTTTCCAGGGAAGTCGCTACAGCTAGCGGCACCGCCCCGAGCTCCATGCCTGCGATCCGCTCCCCTTCAACTTGCTCTGCCAGGCAGGTCGCCATGAGCCTGAGCAGGTCTGGAAGCGTGGAGGCTTTCTTGATGTTGACATAATACTGGCTCTTTTTTCCGCTGGTCAGGGTAAAATCGCCAAATTGGACTGCCTTGCAACGAATGAGGCCATCCAGTAGTTCATTTTTAATGCTCATGTCACCGCCAAATTCATAATTTCCTTCTTCTCTCCAATCAATAACTGACAGAACACTTATCTCAGAACTATTTTTTCTTATCCGAACAGGCTACGCAGATACCCATCTGAACCCAGAAACAATTTGAACATACATGTTTTCCGCAATTGATGCATTTGTGGTCAAGACCATCCTTTCCGCAAATAGCGCAGGTTTCACTCATAATATCACCACGGCACGTCCTTGTGTCCCATCCTGAAACCGAGGACGTTGACCCCCCGATGTAGTAGGGGGGTTATTACAATTACGCTTAGAAAGGAGATCCAACCCTGTCCATGGACGAAGCTGTCAAGGAACCATCCCATGTCGAAAATGCAGATCAATAGCCAACTTCCAAGGAGGAAATCATACTGGTCCAGTATCGGGGTCTTGGCTCCGCGCTCCCTGCCCATTCTTCTCTTGAAATAGGAGCCTAACATGTCTCCGAGCATCGCACCGAAGGCCAGTAGAGCAACACGGAATAGAGATTGAGGAAATTGACCAAATGTCCATGCCTGCGAGGCGCCAACAACTGATGCCAATCCGATGATTATGAGCCCAAGAGTTGTGCCACTGATGGTTCCGCCTGCCCACCCCCTCCAGGTCTTTCCATCACCCAACAATCGTTTTCCGTCTCTAGCGTTTTTACCCATGTCAACAGGCTTTCCCCCTCCGAACAGCACTGCCATGGGGTTTGCTGCGTAGGATGGGAGAGTAAGCCAGAACCCCAGAATAACAGAGACAAAGATGACTTCTAACATCCAGAATCCCAAGAGCACCAGGATAGTTAAGGTTTCCCTAATTGAGTAACATTTTCTCTAGCCATAGAGTTGAACTGCTCGCCCTTGGTAGAAAGTCACATCGTGATACCGTTACTGATAGTTCCTGTTTATGGCCTTACAAACCTCACTCATATCTAGAGAGCTATAGAGTGCCGGTGATGCTTCCGATGCCTTTGTTACATCCCTCCTGATAATACTCTATCTATGGGAAACTACAAGGTTATTAAAGGAGGAGGGCGTTCGGCGAAATATAACCGAACATCCCGGGGACTAACGAAAATGAAGCTCCAGCCCATTGATGACGTCAACTATCATATTGCCCTGAACAAGGGGCGGACCAAGGATGTTCAAATCCAATGGAAAACCGGCCAGATATGCCTTTCATTCAACAATATCTTTCTGACTGGAGAAAATACGGTATATGAGATACCCCTGGGAGATGTTAGCTCCATTGACATCATAGAGAACGACAAGACTAAGCTACTTTTCAACCTCAATAGCATAAAGGTCTGTGTCAACTCCGAGAATCCTGCCAGGCTCAGGGCGCTTCGTCATTTTCTGCTCCCGTTCATCAATGAAAGGCCGGATGCCGGATCCTGATTGGATTATTCACCCACAGTGCGTAAGGTTTTTTTCCCCTTTCCCTTCATCTTAATGCTCCTTTTGGTTGGCTTCAAATCCCCTTTTTCAAAGGCCATTAGCATGTCCTTTACTCCTTCCAACCTAGGAACCTCCAGCAGAACAGCCATTGTTTTGTATCTGGGTATGATCCTGAATATCTCCTCGGCCATGTGTTTCTCCCTGGCCTTCTCCAGCCTTTCGAATCCCTTTATGCTGGTTATGTCCCTGTCCCATGCCAGTGCAAATTTCTGGGGACTATCAGCAGGATATCTACGATGTTTGAGCTTGCGAATTCTGATGCTGTGCTCCACCAGCTCTCTGCCGGATATTTTTGAACAGTATTCAAGGGTGTATCGCTCCTCGCTCATGTCTATGGCTATTAGAGGAATGGCATTCTTCCTGCAGTAATCTAGAGCTTCGATGTATTCTGTAGGGGGTGCCTTAACCTCACCGAAGTTAGCCAGATATCGGGAGTATATCTCCTCATACCTTGAAGGGCAATGATCCTCGATATCATCATGGCTCTCATCATCTTCATCGTCATAATTGTCATCATCACCGTCTTTATCTATGTCATACTCATCGTCTTCATCATCTTCAGCATCTTCATAATTGTCATCTTCATTAGCGCCATCATCTTCATCATTTTTAGCAACTTTAGCATTTTTCTCAACGTTGGCATCTGCATCATTTTTGACATCTTGAGCACCCTCACCATTGTCTTCATCCATTCTGGTCTCTCTTTCATCATCTGGCTCCAAGATGTCCCGTTCTTTTTGGGTTTTTTTCTGGTCTTCTTCGCCTGTTGCATTGACATGTTTTTCTAGGGCAAACAGCTGCTCTCTTGGGAGCGGAATGGTCATTGCCTGGGGTTTAAACCTCTCAAGGGCGGCTCTTACCCTTTTACCTTCGGATACGAGCCCTGGAACCGATGAGATCAATTGTATGCGAGAACCCAGGAGATCCATTCCAATTTCTTCGTCATCCAAGATCCTCACCCTAATCCAGCACTTGCCTCTCAAGTATAAGCTCTAAAATAGTCTTCGGCTCGTCTGCTTTCTCAAGCTCCTTTCTGGATATGACTGGAGTACCCTCCAGACTTTCCTTTTCCGATCTTTCTATGAATATGACAGAGGGTCTCTCAACTATTGCTGAGATGGCAGCGGCGATCTTTGCCTTCCTGCGCACACCGCGTTCCTGCACGCTGATCCCGGTAAGCAGCACCTCGTCCTGGGCGCTAAGCGCATCGAAGGGGCATCTGGTCGTAGGTGTGACCCGGTATCCAAGGGAGGCTAGCCTGGTGAATACAGCCCTGTGAAAGCCTTCAGTGTTTGCAAAATCATCACTGACCTCCTCTACCTCGACAACCACCGAGGTTGGGTCCACCTCATGGATTATGGGCTGGTCAAGAAACTCTTCAAGCCTAACAGCGGCATCGATCACTGCGCCCATGCCTTCCTCGTACATCTGGATGGTTCGTCTCGACACTCCAGCGATCTCAGCCAGGGTTCCCAGGGATATCTTGCGATGATGCCTGATCTCCCTGAGCAGTTCTCCGTCCAGGTGCACGTATAATCCTCCTGGAGCAGCGTATATGAAAGGAGGTATCCCCTCAACGAAATAGTTCTGGAGGGTGCCAAATGATATGATAGGTATTCCATGCCTGTAATAGACGATGTCGTCCTCGAGCCCACCAGTCCCACCATGGGAGCCGATTATTATTGGAGCCGCACCCAAGCCGTTCGCCAGTATCTTAAGCTCTCTTGAATTGCCTTTGCTAAAGGAGTCTACATTCAAAAATACCTTGCAGACCAGCAATTTTTCGTCCCTTCGTGCAAGAAAATCGAAAGCTCCGCACCTGACCTGAGTTGGGTCTGATACAAAGAAACCGACCTTCGACAGGACATCACAGACCTGCGTCAGGAGATCTTCCCGCCGCATGAGCTTCAATACGACAGGCCTTCTATATATCATTTCCTATGATTTTTCTTTCCCTGGGTGCCTTATTGACAAAACAGTGGCCTACCCTTCCTAAAAAGGCGGCGCCAGAAAATATGGTTGTTGCTCGAGAGAAAGATGACTGATGGAATGACTGATGGAATGACTGATGAAAAGGCTGATGAAAAGGCTGATGAAAAGACTGATGAATAGGCTGATGAAAAGAAACGGTTTTTAATGGTAGTATGCATATTGGTTCTCCATGGCTTCCGATGGAGAGGATTATGCCAGGACATTGATATGCACCGGCTGTAATCGGAATTTTAAATCTATACTCCCTCATTCGCCTGTAGCCAATAATTTGAATGTTCTATGCCCACATTGCAGCACCCAGAACATCATCCCATATGGGGCGGTGCTTCCTTCCCTCATGTATAACCCCTCCTCCTCTAACAATTCTTCCATCGCGCAATCACCTTCTCAGAATTCTCCTAGCCAGCAATCGTTCTCAGGGAGTCCTTCCAGTGTGCAACCACCTCCTCAAAATCCCCCTGGTATACAATCGTTCTCAGAGAGCTCAGGTAGCCCAGGTAGCTCTTCCAACGCACCTCCCCCTCTCCAGAGCCCCCAAGGTGTTCAGTCGTACCCCTGGAACCCCTTCAATGTCCACTCGGCTCCAACAGCACCTTCAAACACACAATCCTTTTCCTGGGAATACAATCCAAATCTCTTCAGGCATATGCCTGGGCCGATCCGTCAGGCGCCTCGTTCCAAGCTTCTTGTTGATGTTACAACGATCTCTATGCTAGCGCTTGCCATCATTCTCATTCTAACTTCCATCACGATGATGATGATGCCAGTGCTCCCACCTCAGAACGACTCACCACTGCTTCTAAGTGGTTATGTAAGTGATTCTCATTTTGAACCAATGGTGGGTATCCGGGTAAGCATAGATGGCACTGGCCAGATGGCAACGACAGACTCGGATGGCTATTATGAGATAGTTAACGTGGCTCCAGGGGTAAAAGACATTACGTTCTCGAAGAACTGGATAGAAAAGGAAACTCACACAGTATTCCTTATTGATAGGACCGAGGAGCTAGCCACCAATTTCACCACCCTTGACGTTTCCATGAGGGCCGAACCTCCAACCGAGCCCATCAACGACCTGTGGGTCTTTTACTCCCTTGGATTTTTTGGGCTCATTCTCTCGGCATTTCCCTTTGCCGGGGCAATATTATCACGAAAAGGCCATTTCTACTCGGTAATGGTGGTAAGCTCCCTGGTTGGCTTGGGTTTTACAATACCAGTAGGTAGGGTATTGGGGCTGTTCCACCCAGGGTTGATATGCCTGGCCATGTTGGCGCCAATGGTCCTAGTCCTGGTGTTCATCCAGGCCAGATTCTTCTCCGATGTTCTGCCCGATAGCCTGCTCCCTCTTTCTGAGGACGACAACGGCGATACCGATGGCAATGACGACCAGTAATATTACAAGCCACCAGGGGAACCCTTCCGGCTCCTGCTGTACTGGTGCAATTTCTTTGGGGGATATTCCTCCTAGGTCAAATATCGGTTGTTCCATCCCTATCTCGCCACCTATGTAGGCTGGGCTTGGTGGGGCAAAGTAGAGGGCCGAAAGGTCTGATTTGTAGCGAGGCATTGAGATAGTGAGATTCGTATCAGGGGTGATACCCAATGTCATTTGGGCGCTGACCATGTAGCTTGCAAAGGCTTCTGGATAGTCTTGAACCCCTTTATCCTCCCTGTTTATGATGTTAATAGGGCTGGCACTCGCCAGTAGCCCATTGATATTGAATTGCCAGACCTGGTCTGCCATTTCTCCAGACACGTCTATGGTATTCTCCACGTTCCCGCTCCTGTCCATGGTTGGGCCTGACCAGTCAACCGAGCCATCGCCGTTGTAGTCTATCGACAGATAAAGGCTGGTAACCTGCAATGTAGCAGGTCCAATGGCGCTGTACTGAAGCGCCAGGTCCACTGTTGTTGTCATTGGAGGTATGTAGAGGTAATGTGGGAACGATTTGAACACTTCCCTGTCCCTGCTAGGTGTTGAATCAACGTTCATGTTCGAGACCTGCCCCTTCCACTCGGCCACAAGAGTGTCGGTCTCTGCGGTTACGGTCCTATTGGAGATGATGTCCTTGTAATACTCCAGAGCATCCCAGACAGTGGCGCTCTTGTCATCTCGCCTCAGCTCTTCCAGGGTGAGTGCTAGTGCAACAGCGTCCTGCACATTGACCATTCCATATCCTTGGGCGTAATCATTGATGATGCCAGCCATTCCGCCAGAGCCGTTGGGCGGTACCCCGTTCTCAGGAGCCACGGTGATATACCTGCTTGCAAGCTTCATTATCAATTCAGCTTCATGTATGCGGGTCTCGGAGTTGTTCCAGTATCCAACATCATCACCTTGATAATCATCATGAACAGAACTCACCCTCATGCTGGGTGCAGCTTCCCAGAGAAGTGCTGCGATACCTGCTATATGTGGTGTTGCCATTGAAGTGCCGGATATTGCCATGTAATAGGCTTCTTCCTCGAACTCCACAATAATATCATTGTAAGTTGTCATGGCGGTTATGTAGGTTCCTCTGGCCTGGGTAGATTGGATAGCCACTCCAGGGGCTCCAATGTCAGGCCATGTGAAGTTATCATCTGCAATGCCACGGGAGCTGAATACCGCAATACCGGAACCATCACGCTCGATGGCGGCAATTGACAGGGCAGCGGGTTCCAATGAATAGGGATTGGTGGTGACAATGCTGCCATCATGGTTCTTGGAGCCATCGTTCCCGGCAGCAAATACCACAACAACGTTGTTCTCGTAAGTTAGCGCCCTAATTACCTGCATGACCGCATCCTCGGAGTAGTACTCTCCAGGACTTCCCCATGAGTTGGAGGCCACCCTGATGTTGTAGGGGTTGGCACCGGGCTTGCTGTGCTCGTATATCCATTCCAGCGCACCTAGGGCGTTGAGGATCACAACTGCCTCACCTGTGCTTATGCCGATCAGGTTCGCACCAGGTGCCACACCTTTTCTGGCACCGCTTGAAGCCTCTCCATTACCAGCGACGGTGCCTGCGCAATGGGTGCCGTGGCCGCTGGAGGTATCAGTGTTTGCATCCTCGGTGTAAATAAAATCGGTATTTGACTTGAGATTTACAATGACCTTCTCCTTGTATGGCAGATCAGGGTGCCCGGCATCAACGCCGGTGTCTACCACTACGACCGTGACAGGGACCCTTTTACCGTTGACCAGCATTGCGCTACCGTCAATCGGGGATGATTCTCGCCCTTCAGGGCTGAGTATAGGTGCGTTCCAAGTAGTGGTGGCATTGATAGTGGCTGTGGATTCGTCCATTGCCTGGTATAAAAGCCTGTTTACCTCCATCCAGTGTACCCGGTGATATTGGCTCAAAAGCTGTACTGAGCGCGCTGGCCCAGTTGCGTATACAGCCTGGCTTCCAGTGAAAAAGTGCTGAATTTCCAGGCCAGCTGCGTTGATGGCCCTAACATCCTGGTCCTGATATCCACCCTCGAACTGAACCAGCAACTCGATCTCGTCGAAATCCTGCGATCTGGCCAATTCCGCTCTGAGATAGGGGTTCATTACACCTGTGTTCATCTCTTCTGGGCTGGATATGTCTCCAAGAACTGGGGATACCATCAGCAGGACTGCAATGAATAGTGCTAGAGTTACCTTTACGTTCATTCGCTCACCAATGGGAGCATTTATCAAAGCTATTTAAAAACTCTCCGGTAAAACTGTTACACCTTAATTACGGCCAGTGATATTTCAACCGATGTCGCAACCCTTATATCGAACCGTGTCGGTTCCATATTCATGGCAGATATGGACATCGCCGGCATAATAATCATCTGTCTAGTAGCAGCACTCGTGGCCTTCGGGCTGGCCATGATACTTATAAAAAAACTCGAGAAGAGGCCAGACCGCCTCAGGCATATGCTTTCCAAAGGGCACATCGAGGACGAGGCCTCCAATGCCATAACTTCCACCATTGCAATAATCAACAATATGTCCTCCAGGGGAATGGAAGTTGCAGAGGCCAGAAGCCTGATGGATAGGGCCCAAAATGCACTGGAAGCAAAGCAATATGCCAAGGCGATAACTTGGGCAGACCAGGCCAGAGCCGCACTTGCACGTTCCAAAGGCAGGGCAGGGCCAGCTCCTTCACAGAGGAACCAACCCCATTTTAGCCCTGCAGGTAACACAAAATCCAACGCCCAACCTCTATCCCAATCTCAAATCCATGAAAGGCTAGAGATAGAAGCTGTTGAACCTCAGCTAGAGGAAAGCCAGCTAGAGGGACGCCAGGCAGAGGAGACATATCTGGAGCCGGAAATTACAAGACCCATAATCTTACCAGAGGAGAAGATGAACATGAGCCAGAAGAGAGAACAAGAGCTACCTATAGACCCTAATGCCCATTTAGAGCTGGCAACCGAAGATGACATCATTGCCCAAGCGCAAAAGGACGACATGCCAGCAAAGTTCATGATATCCCAGGCACGCTCAAAGATGCATCAGGCGCGCTCAGGCGGGTACGACGTGTCAGAACCACAGCATCTATTGGAAGAGGCTCAAGTTGCACTGGATAACCAAAATTTCGGACATGCTCTTCACCTGGCAGTCCAATCCAAAAAAAGGTCTGAGGAGCTGATGAATGCTCCAATGCAGGATTATATCAGCCAGGAAGGGCCTGAGGATGAGGTGACCCATCAGGTAGCCATTCCTGAGGCCAACACTCCAGATCCAGCCAAGGTGCGCTGCTCCAAGTGTGGATGGTTCAAGGAGCCCTACATTGAGATGAAAATAGATAATCAGCTAGAAAGCATCTGCGAGGCTTGCTACAGGGAGGAGATCGGTCAGCCAGCAGACGAAGCTAGCTCAGAGAAAGAGGACGACGCTAGCCCCCAGAAGAATGGCGAGGACACAGGCGATGACCAGCAGAACATCGATAACCAGCATGTTTATGACCAGCAGGCAAACCTCTCTAGCATGATAGAATGCTCCAGCTGCAGTGAGCCAATGGACCCTGAAGAGGATGCGTTCTGTGGAAAGTGCGGCACCCCTATTCCGGCTGAACGACTTTGTGAGGAATGCAACGCAGCAGTAGCCCAAGACGATGAGTTCTGCCGCAAATGTGGGAATAAACTCTAGTGGCGGAACTTTTGATGAATGTAGGAATAATATTCTGGAGTGAGCTCTAGGGCAAATATTGGGCACTAGCGCCTTGCCCTGTGCAGGGATAATTTTCTTTTTGGAGGGATGAAGCTCTTCCTGGGTAATGGGTCGTTAGGCCCTTTCATTGTTCGAGCCTTCCCCATGAATATGCAGACGCTCTCAACATCAGACCAGAGGTAGCTGCTCAGGCGCTTGTAATCCACCGAGTCCCAAAGCAGGTAGGCCAGGTCATCTGCCAATTCATTGCGCAAAGAGCAAAGGACCTCGTTGGGGTCTTCCTGCACCGTGAATATCTTTGGGGATATGCGAATGTCTAGTTCGGCATAGAATCCATCCTGGGTCGGCTTGAGCATGACCGTACTATCTCCGCGTTTTCCACTGCCGCTATCTAGACCCTGGACAGACACTTTTCCGTTGCTGGATATGGTGGCCTTTTCTGGAACTAGCATGGTCTCTAAAAGGTTCAATATGAATTGCTCAACTTCCCTTATGGAGCTGGTAAGTTCAGTTCCCAAGAACGTGCTGGAGGCCTGAATGTGGAGGGAGGCGCTGAAGGCCTTTAACCCACTAATTTCCGGAGAGCCATTGATGATCTTGGGCTCAACAGATACTACTTTTCCTGCTTCCATTGCGAAACAGGATAGGGCCACCCCGTCGGTCACCACCGAAAGCGTGTTCTTTTTGCCACCTCTTGCAATGAGCGTCTCATCATCTGTGTGGCTGTGGAATATCGAATGAACATCTGAAAGGTCGCGAAATTCGGCGTGGTAGTCATCCCTGAACGGATGGGAGTGATAGAGTCCGACTATGCCGGCGTTTCTGGGGTAACCAGTTGCAATTCTAAATTCCTCCATGGGGTCAGCGTGTGCACCCACTCTGGATTGGTGCAGGTACTTTCTGCATTGTACAGCATCCATGACAAATATCTCATTCCTGAACCTGTAACCGGTCAGCCAGCCCAACACCTCATTGCCGCTGGACTTAGCCTCTTCCAGTGCATGCCCCAGCAAACCTTGCACTGAGGACTCTGTCATGGTAACATCTACCATTTGCTCAATCCCTCCCATTCTCTTTGCTGGAGATCTCATCGAAAATCCTGGCAGCCCTATCCAATACATCAGGGCTCGGCCTTGGGATGCGGCTCTTGCCAGTCTCATCATTTACATCAGTTCTGTCATCCTTGTCATCGGCTCCTTCCTCGTCATCCTGAGTTCCGACATCATTATCCTCAGCCCTTTCTTCCGCCTCTTGGGCTCTGCCATCGCTATCATCAGCCCCTTCCTCGTCCTCTTGGGCTTTACCATCGCTATCATCAGTTCTTTTCTCGTTCTTTTGAGCTCTGCCGTCGCCGCAGATTGGGCACCCCGGATCCAACACCCAGTCCACCCTTTGGAGTGTGCCATCGGCTCCGTCGTAGATGAGGTATGGAGCCACGCTACCAAAGCCAAGCAGATGCTTGAAGGCTTCCTGGCACTGAAGGGAGGCGATGATCGACATCGTTGTTGGCAAGGATGTGACGTGACATAGACCTGTGACGTGGTCAGGCGCATTCGGGTCCGGCTTAGGCTTGAAACCAGTCATGCCATGAGATTCGGTAAGCGGCCTGTTGCAACGGTAGCAAGGAGTTTCTCCTGGTAGCACAACATGGACACTGCCCCGTATGCCATCCAGGCTGGTGCCGCCATCAAATAGTGGGACTCCAGCTTTAACGCACTTAGCATTCAGGAATAGCCTGACCCCAAAACTATCTACACATCCAAATAATGCATCGACTTTCTGATCCTCACTACTTCCTTCATTTCCCTCATTTCCTTCACAGCCTTCACCACTTTTATCGCTATTAATGCTGTATAGGAGTCTGGAGTATCCCTTGTCGATAGTCACGTCCTGGGAGTTTGCTATGACCTTTGTGTCTGGGTTTGCAAGCTGAAGGTACTGGGCAATGGCATCGACTTTTGGCATCCCAACCTGGTCTGGTCTGTATATGAGCCTGTTCATGTTGGCCTGCTCCAAAGTGTCGTAATCAAATATCTCAAGGGTGCCAATGCCGCAACGAGCCAGTATGTCACAGACCACTGCACCCAAACCACCCACTCCAACAACTATTACCTTCATGGATCTGAGCCTTCCAAAATCCGCATGTGGAAACAGACCCAGTCTATGGTATCGGTCAGGCTCCATTGTATCACCATCCAACTCATCTCCTAACTCATCTCCCATTTCATTTCCCATCTCATTTCCCATCAGATCCACCCCTTTTTATCCAGGTCGAAAATGATGGCTTGCACCCAGTAGGAGATCTCTCGTTTCATGTATAGGGCGATACCACAGTGTTCGTTCCACCAGTAGTTGCTTTCCATGTGCATGTCGCAAAGCCTCAGGCCAAGAACCTCGTCTTCAAGCTTTCTGTCAGTGTATTTCATGAGCGCCGGGATGGATGCGGCCGGTGGGGTAAACGGATACGAATTTTTCAGGATCAGGGTAAACTCATAGTCCTGGCGTTTTGGAGGGCTAATGATGCCAGTCCAGCGTGTGGCGCTTTCATCAGTGGGTCTGATGGAGAACCATCTGCGGCTTCCATCGCCTTTCTCAAGGTAGTCCAGATATTCCATGAGCTTCAGGAGGGCATATTTTTCCTCCTTTACCCTCATGTCCCACCCCTTCTCCCCTGGAGATACCACTGTGGAGCATTGAAGGAAGTAGAAAAGGTCTTCTTCCTTTTTCATAGAACCAATAAATGACCTGGCTGGTTATTTAGGTTTTCCCAGGTCTCCTTCCATTCCTCTCTATCTCTTTCCCTCTTCCCCTCTCCCTTCTTTCTCTCTCCTCCTTTTCCTCTCTCTTTTTCTTCTCCTTTTCTTTTTCCCTTTTCTTTTTTCCTGGCCTATGAATTTTCCTTTTCTCTTCTTTCTCCTTTTTTCTCTTTTTCTTTCCCACCCTGCGGTCTCCAGACATATCTTCAGGCAAACGGTTCGAACCCAATCTTTATGAATCACGACAGTACATTGCATCCCTGTGTCTAAGCAATGGATGAGGCAGAACAGCAAGGATCCCTACTACAAGGCGGCCAAGAGGGATAACTACAGGTCTAGATCCTCCTTCAAGCTGATTCAGATCCACCAGAGGTTCGAGCTATTGCGTAAAGGCCAGGTGGTGGTGGACCTTGGCTCTGCACCTGGGGGGTGGCTCCAGGTAGCAAAGGAGTTCGTAGAAGAGGAGGGGCTGGTGATCGGAGTTGATCTAGCTTCCATATTGCCTATAGACGGAGTTACGATAATTCGAGGGGACTTTACCACCCAGCGTGTTCGAGATCGAATCATGGAGACCCTGGCAGACAACGGCAAGAAAAAAGTGGACATAGTTCTCTCGGACCTAAGCCCGAACCTGACAGGCAAGTATGCAATGGATCAGGCCCGCTCGGTTGATCTGGCCGAGACTGCATTGAGGTTTGCACTGGATGTGCTTTCACCAAACGGAGCCTTTGCTGTAAAGGTGTTTCAGGGCGATATGTATCAGGATTATCTCAAGCTTTTCAGGAATTCTTTCGGATCAAGCAAACCATTTTCACCAAAGGCCTCCAGGTCTCACAGCTCAGAGATCTATCTGGTGGGCAAGAATCCGATACCGATATCGCGTAGAGTTGGAAAGATGTTCCAATCCGACCCTGAACAAAAGCTCTACTCCCCTGGCTATATCCATTGATCAGCGTGTGGGGCGGCTCCACAATCAGGCTCTAATGCCCTAATGCCTTTATGGCGCGATCCAATAACCTAACATCAAATAACATCACATCACATCACATATGGAACAATCCAATAAAACACCATATGGCGCACCCCAAAAAACCCGCGTTGGTGTTCTCCATCAATTATGGTCAATAGTTGCCCTGGCTCGATGCTTGACCCGATTTTAATACATTCACTGACCCCCCTGGCAAAGGGTTATACCTGACCAATTTCATGCACTCCTTATGTCTGGAGGCGATTACGAACGGGAATTAAAAGGGATACTCCAGGCAGATGCCCAGGTTCTGCACAGGGTGACCAAGACTTGCACTGAGTATCAGGAATTACAGTATTTCAAGATCCAGAGAAAGCCCTTCATAGTCATACGGGCAGCTGGTTCATTTGGGGTGGACCTAGTCGCTCTTAGAGGGGATGTATCATTCCCAATAGAGGTAAAGTCCTCAGTGTCCAGAACCATACGTTTTAGCAGGAATGAGAGGGTAAAGGAGCAGGCCGAGAGGATGCAGGACGAGTGCGCCAGAGCCGGTCTGGTACCCATATATGCCTTCAGGCTGAAGAGGGTAAGAGGGGACACCTGGAGAATGTTTGCACTTCCGCAGGAAAAGAACGTTCAAGGAAAGCTCAGGATAATCAATGACAGGATGCCCAAAGTTGATACGACCAAGGCTGGCAACTACGTTCTTAGATGGGATGATGGGATGACTCTGGCCGATTTTATCGACTATGTTTGTTAGTTAAAATAATATCTCATTAACACTCTCCCATTCAAGCCAATCCATTCAAGATTTCAGCCTTATACATAGCCTTATACAACGGCTTGTCCAGCATATCCGGCACTAGCTCCGAGTGGGACAAGTAGGATAAGTAATAATATATTCTAATGTCATACGGGATGGGCAATAATTAACAGTGTATGGGTAGAATAATTAAGATGAGGGCGAGTAGAATAATGAAACACCCAAGAGTGTGAAAAGTGTGAAAAGTAATAACTCGGAATGATTCGATAGAGGCAAGTAGGATTGTTCATACTTCTCCTACTCCGGCCTGGTTTGGGTCTGGTCTACTTGTTTAACCAGAATGTAGGTGTAAAAATGGTTCTCAGCACTCATAGGGTTCATCAAGTATCAGCCGACCACGTTTCATCATCGAACCGGTCAAGAATGTTGCATATTGCTTAAAAAGTTATATATCAAAGAACACATTTGTTAATCCAGTACAAGGTCATATTGCAGACCCGATATACGGCCACTTTGCAAACCCGGCACAAGGCCATCTTCCAGGCCTGACACGCGGTCAATTTGCAGACTAGGCAAAAAGCCATCTTGCAGACCCAGTACAATATCCTCTTGAGGGGAAATACTATGAATCTTCCTGGCGGAAAGACAGCAATGACATCACTCGGTGGCAGAGAGTCCCTTGACAAGATACTTGCAGAATCCAGCAATCCTGGGTTTAGCGGGTATCTATTGACATCCATGGTATCAAAGGGCACTCCATGCACTGGATATCTGGTCATCAAGAAAGGAAAACCTGTCCTGGCAAGTTGGGAAGGGGATGTATTGCTCAAAAGAGAGCCAGCTGCCACAAGACTACTAGCCGATGCACTAAAAGAGGATTCGGTTCTGGAGTTGCATAGTTTTTCATACGGCTCATCAACCATCAATGTGAGCTACCTAGTCAAGCAATACAAAGATTCAAAGCTGGCAGATCTGGATTTTGATGTAGAGCAGGAGCTGGCCAGAGCCGCTGAAGAACTGAGAAGCGAACTTGATACTGAGCGGAGCCAGAGAGATGCCCAGGCAAAAGCATTGCGAACCCAGACCGACATAGAATCGGCGCTTCATGAAAGTAGCTGGGATTCAGCAAAGAAGGAAGACCTGCTCAGGGAAAGGGAAGCTTCCATAGAGTCTCTACGCCAGGAGCTGGACTCGGTTCGCCATGGAAGCATGGCAATACTCAAGCATCTTACCAAAAAGCAGGAGGGAAGCCTTGGCCAGGATGATGTAGTTGCACTTGCAGAAAGAAAGGTCGAGGGCATTCGTCTAGCTCAGGAGCGAGAGCGCTTGCAACGACATGAGGAGAAGCTCCAGACACAGACATCCGAGCTTGAGCAGGAAAGGACCAAGCTCCGCAAGAAAGAGGAGTTTCTCAGGCAGAAAGGACTAGAGAACAAGCGCGAGGGAGCTGCTGTACAGAAGGAACGCAAGGACCTGGATAAGATCTGGAAAGAACTTGAGGATCAGACCAATGTAATATCAGGCCAGCGAGAGAGCCTTGAGGCCAGTGCAGCTCAACAGCTTGCAAGGGAACAGGCCATGCTCAGGAAGGAGGATGGACTCAGGGAGCTAAAGGATGATCTAGGCCGTGAAAGGGTCGAAATGACCAAAGAGAGAAAGGAGCTATCTCAAAGGCAGGAAGAGGTGGCCAGGAGCAAGGAGGATTTGTCCTCCAGAATGGAAGCGCTTGAGGAATCCAGCCAGGAGCTGGCCCAGCTACAGAAGGAGCTGAAGGGTAAGAGCAGGGCCCTGGAAACAGAGTCAAAGGCTCTTGACAGGGTAAGGCGAGAGCTTGAAAAGGGAACCCAGGAGGCTGATGCGAGGGATAATGAGCTTACCGAACTAGAGGAAGCATTATCCAGGCAGGAAAAGAGCCTTAACCTCAAGAAGAGCAGGCTTGAGAAATCAGAACTAGCTCAGAAAAAGGCTGATAAGAAGAATGTTTCCCTCAAGAAATCCTTGGATCACCAGAAGAAGGCGCTAAAGGGATTGGAAAGTGACCTGGCTAAACGAGAGAAGAGCTTGGCAGAGAAAATAGAGATCAACACCCAGGCCGCAAAGGACCTGGCTGTACATGAGCGCGAGCTGGCAAAGATCACACGTGCAAATAACAAGATGCTTATGGAAATAAAGGAAAAGGAAGGCCTGCTAGCTGAAACAGAAGGGAACCTTGATGAGCGGCATGGCGCTTTGAACCTGCTTGAGAGTGAGCTTGAAGAGCGTTCAGAGCAGCAGGATGGTAGAGCTGAGGAACTGGAACTGCTTAGCAGGGAAATGGATAAGCGCGAGTTGGAGCTAAGAACCAGTTCATCCGAGCTCCAAAAGGAAAAGAAGGAAGGCGAAAGGGAGCTTGCCCAAGCAAGGAAGAAGATGCAGAAGCTCCAAAAGGATGTATCTGCCGAGAGCCTGGCACTTGTTGTTGTTAGAGAGGAGCTCGAAGGACGGGAATCCCAGATCCAGGTGACCGAGTCTGACCTATCTGAGGAGCGTGCTACATTGGAGGAGCTTTCCACCAGCCTGATGCTCAAAGGCGAATCTCTGGAGCAGAGAGAAAAATCTCAAGCAGCCAGTCTGAAGGAGCTTGAGAAGGAAACAAAATCCACAAAAAAGGCTCTGGATTCCAGGGAAAATATGTTTGGCCAGCAGCAGACCGAGCTTGCAGGAGAACAGAAGGAACTTGCCCAGTCCATCAAGAATTTGGGCAAGGAAGCCAAGCTGGTAGAAAAAGATAAGGCCAGGATGGAAAAGGATTTCGAGAAGAGGGAGAGAGGGTTCAGTGTCAAGGAAATACAGCTTCTGGACAAGGAGCAGTCCCAAAAGGATGAAGCCACCAGAATTTCAGAGCTCATAGAGGCTCAGGAAGAGCGTGAGACCATTCTAAAGTCTGGCGAGAAGGAGTTAGCAGGCAGGGAGAATCAACTCAAGGACCAGGAAAAAGCGTTGGCTGCCAGGGAAAAGGCAATGAAGAAGAAGGAAAAAGAGGTTCTAGCCCTGAAAGAGAGCATGGAGGACCGAAAGCGGAGCTTTGATGATCGCAGGTCTGAGCTGGAAAAGATCCGTAAAGGACTTCAAGACCTCTGAATATGGCACCATTGAGCACAATTTCGAGCACAAGATCGCAAATTTATCCTTTCAGGTACATTCCGTCCAGTTCATCTCTACTCCAGTTCACTTTTACACAAGTTCATCGTTACGCAATCTAATCTTTACATCAGTTCATCACATCAATAAACTGCAATAATACATCAACTAACTGCACTAACAGATTGTTTCAACAAAGAAACAATTCGTATGGTATAACTCATAAAACAAGCCTATTTATTGAAGCGAAAATCGTCTGACAACATTATGGGAATTCGTTGAACCCTTGAGGGTACCCTTAAGGGTCTTGAAGGGTCTAGGTTTTTCGAAATATTAGCCAGTGTGTTTGAATATGGTGTGATATGTATGAAAAAGCGGTCTGTCACACCGTTACGTATATGGTATCATTCATAAATGAACTGCGTATGACAGCAGAAAAAAGCGCAAGCGCTGGCTTCTTCACACTAGATATATTAGATTATCAATCGAAAGATTAATGACCAACTGCGCCAGTATGGTAATGGATGGGTTCAGGTTATTTCCTAAAAAAAGCCGTTTATCAGAGGCTTACGATAGTTTTCGCCATCATGCTCCTTTTTGGGGCCATTCCGTATACAGGTGGAGACGATAAAACGCTAAACCGTGAAATTGATCCTGTCACAGTTTCCCTGCACTCAGACATGGCACAGATCATGGCGCAGAAAGACTCGCATAAGGACTCCCCTGCGATATTGCAGGATACTCAGGTTCGTCTCGATGAATTGACAACTGTGGAACAGGAACCTGCGGCTCAAATAGTTAAGGGTGTTGATTTTCAGGTACAGACCGATTCTGCTATTGCGCCGCCTGGGCTTGCAGTATTAGAAAGCATTCTCAACAGACAATCCACTGAAGAACCGTTCACTCCCAATGACATCATAGATTTTGTTGTCAATCAACCCCTGAACTACTGGATGCATACCAATTACACCACCAATACGGAATCCCTCCTGTCATTCGAGAAGGGCAACATAAGGCCGACCCTTATAAATCCAACTAACCTGGATATGTGGGTAGACGTGGATGTGGATAAAACAGGCACCACTGACATAAGCGGTATATTTCGCCCGTTAGCATCCTTGGAGCAAATAAATATTGAGCTCCCACCGACCGCAGATGTTGAGGGCGGGCTAGAAGCTGCAATAGAGAGGCGAAACACCGCTCCCTTCGAGCATTCTTCATTCAATAGCCTATCAACTCATTTCATCAAATCTTTTTCCTATAACGACAATAATTTTCTTCTCACTTTGGGATTCGGGATGACTGATGTTCCTGACAATTTCAAGCTGTCATTGCAGGCTGACAGAATCGTGGTAGGCAATCTTTTCGGTGATCTTGCAAAGGGTATAATAGATAACGGCACACTTTCGGATATCTATGGTCCTCTTTGGGTAGACTGGTCATCCGGCGAGGGCATTCCAGGCTCTCTGGAGATATACATTTCAATGATACAGGTAGAATGGAACGCGACTGGGGTTTACACCCTAGGAGAACGGTCATGGATGGAGATAAAGTTCGATTGCCGGGACGATGAGACCACTGTTCCGATCGATGCCAAGCTTACACTGGATGTTGAGAGCACAACAGCCCCCATCGACGGCTTCAGCTGGGAGGGTGGAGTAACATCAGACATGTCTCTGAAATTCGTGGAGTTAAAAGAGGACATCACATACGCAATTACCAAGCTTGGAGGCCTTCCCTCAAGCATTGATGTAACCATGAAGGAAGTTCAGGAAGGTAGCCTCAACATTAGCCAGATCAATTTCAATGCCAGCTCTTCCATGGAGTATAT
>JAUVCJ010000096.1 GCA_030595765.1 Thermoplasmatota archaeon
AGAACTCCACAGTACGCCCCTCTTCCGCAGACAGATAAGACTTCTCAATAAGCTCAACAGTCTTGGCTCCAACCAGTCCGCTGTTGATTGTCTGGACGCCGTTTCTTATGCTAACAGCAAAATGTAGTAGTTCGTCGCGAATGGTGTTGTTGCGGTCGACCTGCTGTGCGAACTCGTACTCGTTCTCGTAAATGGTGATGTCCTGGCTCAGCGCGTTGATGACTGCGCTTCTATGCTCGCCTGCGATGGTTACCTGGCGTATCTTGCCAGGGATGAGCCAGCCCAGTTCCACATGCGCAGTGACTCCGCCTTCGAAGTCGCAGATGATGAAGGCGTTGTCTTGGAGATCCTTTCGGATGTAGGGCTTGGTATGAGCAGTCACAGTGCTAGGCCACTTGTCCAGCAGGAAATGCATTATGTCGAATGCGTGTGGTGCCAGATCGAAAAGGACGTCACGACCCTCCGGAGGTGGGAATCTGTGTGTCCACTGTAATTTGACCATGTAGACCTTGCCAAAGTAATTGCTTGCGATCTTCTCTCTCATGTCTCGCAGTGCGTTATTGAACCTGAAAATGTGACCTACTGCCAGAACCAGCCCTTTATCTTCAGCTAACTTTACAAGTTCCATTGAGGTCTTTGAATCCATTGTTACTGGCTTCTCGATGAGAACATGCTTGCCAGCATTAAGAGCATCCTTGCAGACCTCGTAGTGAGCTTCGTTATGAGTGCAGATGGATACACCGTGAATAGACTCGTCAGCCAGCAAATCCTTGTAATCGGGATATAGCTTGACATCTGGATACCTCTCGGCAACGTGCTGCCGATTCTCCTCCAACAGGTCGCTGACTGCGCAGAGGTTTACCTCCTCCTGTTCCAGGCCAGCATACTCAGCAACGTGCTTGCTACCCCAATATCCGGCTCCGATCACTCCGACTCTGATAAGTTTCTGAATCTCTACCATTTTCTCACTCTCCAAATACTCTCACTACTTTCCTCATGCTCTAGATCTCACTATTTTACTCATGCTCTAGATCTCACTACTTTCCTCTTGCTCTAGATCTCACTATTTTACTCACTCACCAAAGAAGTCCTTAATGGTATCGCACACATGGCCAAGCTGATCCTTGCTTATCCCTGGGAACATGGGTATGGACATCACTTCGTTGCCAAGCTTCTCTGATACTGGATGCATGCCTGGCCTGTAGTCGTACTTCTGTGTATAGAAAGGTTGCAGATGCATTGGTATCGGGAAGTGTATCATTGCGCCAACTTCATGTTCTTTCAGGTGCTCGATAAGCTGGTCACGCTTGCTGGTCCTGATGGTGTACACATAGTAGACCGGCAGATGATCCGGATCTTCTTCGGGTGCAAGTGTTAGGCCTTCGATATCGCCAAGGTTGCGCTGATAGAATCGTGCCGCTTCCCTGCGCTTTGCATTCCACAGGTCCAAGTTCTTCAGTTGCACCCTGCCGATTGCAGCATTAACTGTGTTGAGCCTGGATGTGTAGCCAAGGATGTCATGCTCGTAATGGGTAAGCCTTCCACAATCCCGCATTCTTCCCATGAGCTCAGCCATCTCGGAATCGTTGGTGGTTATCATACCACCATCTCCTCCGACTGTCATGTTCTTGGTCGTGTAGAAACTGAAACAGCCGACCTTGCCTATGGAGCCAGCCTTCTTTTGCTTGTATGCAGCGCCATGAGCCTGGCAAGCGTCCTCTATGACCCACAGGTCATTCTCATCAGCAAAGGCCTGGATCGGATCCATCTCTGCAGTGTGGCCATAAAGATGAACTGGAAGAATTCCTGCGGTCTTGCTGGTGAGTGCATCATTTAGCATTGCTGGATCGAGATTTGCAGTTCTCGCATCGATGTCAACGAACTTGGGTGTGCCGCCAGCATGAAGTACTGAGTTTGCTGTTGCAATGAACGACATCGCAGGTGTCAGGACATCCTTGCCCTTTGTGCCAATGGCCTCCATTGCGATCGAAAGAGCGTTTGTGCCGGAGCTTACTGATAATGCATGCTTGACCCCGATATAGCTGGCGAACTCCTCCTCGAACTTGTGCACACTTTCTCCAAGAACCATTCTCTCGTTCTGGAGTGCGTCCACTGCGGCGTCTTTCATCTCGTCGTCAAAGCTGGGCATCAATACTGGTACCTTCATTTTTCATCACCTATTAATTAGACCTCTTGATCGGCCTTGCTGGGTTGCCAACAACCGTTGCTCCAGGTGGGACGTCCTTGGTAACCACTGCGCCAGCGCCTACCAATGCTCCCTTGCCAATGGTGACCCCGCATACTATCACAGCGCCAGCACCGATGGAGGCATCATCCTCGACCACTGTTGGTGTCATCTTCCATCCCCCAACGGCCTTAGGAACTCTGTCATTGGTGAAGGTCACGTTCGGCCCCAGGAACACCCGGTCGCCAGCAGTAACGCCGGAGGGTATGAACACAAAGGGCTCGATCTTGCAATCGTCGCCGATCACAACACCACGCTGGATCTCGACAAAAGCCGCTACTTTGCATCTTTTGCCAATCTTGCACCCGAACATGTTAACGAACGGCCTGACTATGGTGCCTTCTCCAATGTCGCAATCCTCGATTACCGCATTCTCGCTTGGAAGTTGCATGGAAATTCCCCCTCTGGACTTGGGTCAAAAATCGGTAACTGCGTGGTATATAATATGATTTTGGTTGGGAATAAAACAAGTCTACCCTCTAAAGACCGCCTAAACACCATTTGGGGCGCAGTCCAATTTTTGGAGTGTGTTTGTTGTTTTATCCTTTTATTCAGGAGTGTCGTATTTGTGATGGTTTAAACAAAGCATAAATACGTAATTATGCGGTTCCAAAAACATCATATACTTGGAAAACACTATGCAACAATCATGGATGAGATGACACAACGTTTGTTCTACAGGTTCAACCCACAATGGACTGGGGGCCGCCCATATGCAGAGAGAAAGTTCGTCAATAGAGAAGCATTCGAAAAAATCATGGATCATATGGAAGATAGACAGGCGCTGTGCATCATTGGCCCTAGAAGAACCGGAAAAACCACAATTCTCCAGCAAATTCTCATCGACCTGTGGTCTTCCGGTGTCAACCCAGCCAGAACCTTCTATTTCTCATTTGATGAAATACTCTCAACAAGCCCAGATATTCTGGATGAAATTATTTATTTTTATGCAGACCAAGTTCTCAAAGATAGTAAAGAAGAAAGAGCCTACATATTTCTTGACGAGGTTCAGCACATTGAACATTGGCAGGCGATACTGAAACGCCATTATGATATACTCCACCCGAACTTCAAACTCTTGGTCTCTGGGTCATCGGGCCTGAGCATCAGGAAGAAGGGCGCTGAGAGCCTAGCAGGCCGGATATTTGATTTTACAATCTGGCCACTTAGCTTCAGAGAATATATTTCGTTTAGAGCCATAAAAGCGCCAAAACACAAGTTTCCCGAATCTTTTGAAGAATTACAGACGATTCATGACAGCTACATACCACACCTAGATGAGATAACAATTGCGTTCAATGATTACCTGTTAAGAGGCGGCTTTCCTGAAACGGTAGAGATGACTACCCTTGCAAGATGTCAAGAATACATACGAACTTCCGTTGTCGAGAAGGCAGTACTCAGAGACCTGGGAATGTATGCACCTATTGACAACCCGAAAATATTATTGGAGATCCTCCAAATATTGGCAGCACAGAGCTCCGGCCTATTCGAGATACAGAACCTAGCCTCCACTCTTAGTTTGAATCGAGGCACAGTTTCAAGATATATTGTCTACCTTGAACTCGCATATCTGATATCCATCTCACACAACTTGACAAAGAGCAGGGTAAAACAGGCAAGAAGTGCAAAAAAGGTTTATGTGACCGATACTGGAATGATTACCGCCCTCTCAGGGTTGGGAAACGACCTGCTCGGGCATCCGAGTGAACTGGGGCATGTGGTGGAAACTGCCGTTAGGAATCATTTCGCAAGAAGACATAATACCTCATTCTGGCGCGACCGCAACAAGAATGAAGTCGACATAGTAATAAAGCAGCAAGAATCACTTCTACCGATAGAGGTTAAGTTCAGAGAGAGTATTAGATCAAATGATTTGAAAAGCCTGAAAGAGTTCATCAAGGTTCATGATACGAAACTGGGCATCATTGCCACAAAAAAAACCCTTGCTAAGAAAGATGGAATATGGTTGGTTCCAGTGTGGTTATTGCTGATTCTACAATTCTGAAGTTACAGTAACATCTAAATTCAAATATGCGTACTTTTTTTGGAATGATAGATGCCCCAGAAATAGAGTACAATCACAAATATCTTGCATTGGCCATACCCACCTGAACCATACTGCCTATTTTTGCCAGAAAAATCGCCTCGCCAAACTATTAAGTAAAACAACCCCCTGGCAAACCTTGGGTGCCCAATAATGGAAGACCGCGAGCAACTCTTGAAAAAGCCTGTAGAGGATATTTTGGTCGAGCCTGGTATGACTGTTAGCAAAATGTTGGAGCAGTTCGGTAAGGCTGGGGGCTTCAGCGCCGCGCATCTAAGCGAGGCTGTCGAGATATTCAGTAGAATGGTCAAGCAGGATGATTGCAAAGTGTTTCTAAGCTTCCCAGCCTGCATAATGGCCACAGGCACAAGGGGTGTTCTTGTTGAGCTGGTAAAGCGCAAGCTTGTTGATGTCATAATTACAACTTGTGGGACACTGGATCACGATCTAGCCCGATCTTGGGCAAAGTACTATCACGGCCGCTTTGACATGGATGATGCTGGGCTTTTCGATGCAGGTGTCAACCGCCTGGGCAATGTGCTGGTACCGAACGAGTGCTACGGCACGGTTCTGGAGGATCGGATGTTGCCTGTTCTGAAGGAACTTTATGCTCAGGGGAAGAAAGAACTTTCCACCAGGGAGCTTGCCAAAGAGTTCGGCCAGAGGATGGATGATGAAAAGTCTCTATTATACTGGGCAGCAGTCAATGACATACCGATCTATACTCCAGGCATTACAGACGGGGCATTCGGCTCCAACCTCTGGATGTTCACCCAGGAGCATAGGGACTTCAAAGTGAACCTGTTCAGGGACGAGCAAGAGCTTTCTGACATCGTATTCACAGCTAAAAGCACAGGTGCCTTGATGGTCGGAGGCGGCATCAGCAAGCATCATACCATCTGGTGGAACCAGTATCGTGGCGGACTGGATATGGCAGTCTATATCACAACTGCAGTGGAGCACGACGGCTCGCTGTCTGGGGCAAGGATCAAGGAGGCAGTGTCCTGGGGCAAGGTCCAAAAAGAAGCAGACCATGTAACGGTTGATGGAGATGCAACCATTCTGCTGCCTTTGATAGTGGCTGGCCTTGTTGACAAGATGGAATAAGCATACTGGTATTGGCGCTAGGGATATAAGCTAGAAAAAACCTATCCTAGGTTAGCTGCTTCAGGCTAGAAACATCAATTTATGCTAACAAAACAGATGCTGCATTAAGTATCACAAATAATGTAGCCCATGGCACAAGCAGGGTTGTTAGGTCATCATTGAGCCATACCGGTGATTTTTTCTCGGCCAGCACAAACAATGCACCAGCCATGAGAGAGAGTGGTATGAATAATAGCCAGAGCCATGTGGAGATGGGGCTCGAACTCATAGTCATTCCTGGACCCAAGGTCAGGGCCATCCCCAGTCCCACGAAATATATGGAACCTGCAGCGATGAATCCCGCCAAACTATCACGGCTTGAACCCCTAGCTCTAAGCTCCCCCATGAGTGGGTCTACCCAGGCAAAGGCACATATCACTGGCAGGGCAAGACCAAAATCTGAGAACAACACTATAGGAGCCAATCCCAACGCGGCCCACGAATGCGCTGACATACGTTCCCGTTCATATTGTCTCTGGCCTGGGAGCATTTTGCCGCTCCTCAGCCTTAATAGGTCAATGGCCAGTCCAACAGTCATTATGAACAGGGCTCCCCAGCCTTTCCACAGGCCTGGCACCAATTCATCAGGCACCAGATAGTAGGTGAGAAACACTGGAGCTGAGATATGCACAAGCCGCCTGAATACATGGCCGCGCTTCTCCCCCCCACTATTATCTCCAGTCATTATTATCTCCGGCCATTGGTCACCTTTTTTTCCAGGCTCGCGTCCTCAAGGTGTGAATTCAGCTCTCCCCCATTTTCTTTCGATGCCGCGCCAGAGCACTGCTATCGCACCGGCAAGAATTCCTCCAACGACCAGAAGAGCAAAGGTCGCGATCCAGAAATTAGCATCCAGGCTAAAGGACAGTATTGTAATGCATACATCTGGAAGTAAAGAGAGCATGGTGAACTTCAATAGAACATCAGGGTCGAAAAGAAATGAATTGGGACGTAAGCCAGTCAGATATGCAGTGAGTGTTACCATGTAGGTCGATACAGTGAAGCAGATTATCAGGGCCAGCCATAGGAGCCGTAGTTCACCCATGGATATCCCGATAACTATTACGAAACTGGAGGATATGCCAGTTGCAACCAGGAGGTAGGCCTGGACCTTGGTCCTGATAAGCTGAGGAACCGATACTGGAAGAGTCTGATAGTAATCTAAGGACTCCATGTTGTTGAGCCAGGAGTATATCAATACTCCAAAGAATCCAACCATACCCCCATAGAAGACAGTGTTGAAGCCAACTGGCAGGTCAAGACCGTTCCTGACGAACCAGGAGGTAAAGGAAAGGAACAGAAGCGGCACCACGAATGAGAACATGATTTTCCCAAGGGTCCTGGAGCGCCTGAGGTCTGAAAGCTCTTTTTGGAGCAATGGGTCCCGCGAGAGCCAGGAGTCTTCTTTGAATACGTTGGACCCAACTCTTGCGTTCTGGACCCTAGGTTTTAGTTCCAGCCTCTCCCTTACAGAAAAGTAGCCTAGAAATAGCAATGCACCAGTGAACGCCAGTCCCTTGAGCAGATAGAGCCATTCACCAGACTTGTGAAAGCCCATGGCAGGTAAGAGGTCATTAAGGGTAAGCCAGCCAAAAAAGTAAGCTCCAAATATGGTAAATATCCCCAAAAGTGCCATACTGAATAATTTTGGATAGCCAACATAGAGCCCAGACATCAGGTAGCTGAAGCTGAGAGCCATTGTGAAGGTGAGCAGGAACAGCACGAAAAGCCTGGCAACGCTAAATGGCGAGAAGCCACTGAATGGTATGGAAGCAGCCAGGCCGAAGCCTAAAGGCAGGATTATCAGAATTATATAGAATACAAGGTCCCGCAGGTAAAGCCCAAGCACAGCCTTTTTGTAGGTTATTGGTAGCAGTGCTGGCAGGGAGCTTACATACTCCTTTCTTCCAAACTGCCTTTCAGCAACTTCCCTGCCCATGAAGGCGAACGACCCTACAGCTGTGCCATACAGGAAGATGCCGATGTAGCCTCCTGTCAGCATATCCCAAAGAGGCATGTCCTGGCTCAAGCGGGGAACACCAAGGGAGAACACGAAGGTGAAGCCAAAGACGATGAACGGGAACATATGGAACATTCTACTGCTGGAGTAGGAGGTGTGGTGGCGGTATTCCTCCTTTAGAAGTGTGGGTAACAGTGTCCGCATTGATAGGGAATGGTTCTGCTGTGGCTTAAGGGTTGCGAGATGGGGGAATTGCAGAAGATAATGCCGAAGCTATTCCGATTTTTAGGGAGTGACTATCACTAATGAACACTATTCAGGGCCTTTTTTAGCTCCCAGACCTTGACTTTCTTTGTTTTCATCTGGTGAATATGCTTGTCTCCAGTAATGATATCCATCCCCAATGCTAGAGCGCAAGCCAGGATTGGTACATCCTTTTCATCCGAAATTAGTTTATTTGCTTGCTTAATTTGATTGGAATAGAGTTCCTCTTCTATCCACTCTATTGGCAATGCTGAAATGATCTCGAAAATCTCATCCTTATTGAATTTCAATTTACTCTTCAATATCCTCATCAGCTCGATCTGGACATATTCTGGAGCAATGAGTTCGACCTCCTCTTCGATTGCCAGCATTAGAAACTTGCCAGCATTTGAGTCCAGGTTGTAGATACCTGAAAATATGATGTTGGTATCGATTATGAATCTCATGGGCTCATTTCCAATACATACATCATTCAATTAGGTCTGAGACTGTGATGTCCAGCTTCTTCATTCTGGCTCTGATTTTCTCGCTGGCTTTGATAAGCCTAATCTTTTTGTGTTCAATGATAAGCTGTCGCACCAATTCATCCATGTTCTTGTAGCCCTCCTGCACCTTAATCATTGTCAAACTGTTCCTGGCTGAACT
>JAUVCJ010000276.1 GCA_030595765.1 Thermoplasmatota archaeon
CGACAAGGAGAGTTACCTCCTGTGTTCCATGTCTGGGAAGCAATGCAGTGGAGCTGATGTTTCCTTCGATCGTGACGAACCACGAGGTGTTGGAAGTTGGGAGAAGTGAGAATGAATCCAGGCCGTTACCGGTGTTGTTAACCTCGAACTTGACCGTTGCAACAGAGCCAGGAACGGCATCCACGGTGGAGATGTGGGTCAGACCAACAGATGGGACCTGTCGCACAATAACTGTTGTGGAGTTCATGTGCCATATCATTGGGTCAGTCTCCGAACTGGCATTGAGCCATACAGTACATGCATCTCCTGCCTGGGCGTCTGGAGGCACCTGTAGGTTCACCGAGGCCTGATAAAAACCGTTTATGGATACCGTTGAGGTTGCTCCAGAATTTGGCCATAGGCTCCAGGTGCAGGGTGCTTCTGGCCACACGCTCCGCATGAAAGCATCCTCAAGGTTTCCGTAGTTGAATATCTCAAAGTCCAGAACTGCGACACTGCCTGGGAGCTCGTTCACTATGGCAGGAGCACTGACAAGCGCATCTGGAAGGGGAAGGACATGCATGTTAGAGCTGGCCTTGTCAAACTCCAAAGGTGCGGCAATGGATCGGGCTCTTAGGGTTATGATGGCGCCATCCCCGACAAGCCCAGTGGCCGGAACCATTACCTCCACCTCTACCAGCATGCTAGCACCCATAGGTAGGGGACCTGTCTCGTTGACACCTGCTCGAAATGTTGGTGCCCATGAAGGGTCAGAAGAGGACAGGAACAGGTCGTACCCATCCAGGCCATTCCCGGTATTTGTCACGTTGAATATTATCGGTATGACCTGCAGAGGTTTTCCATACCCATCTTGTGGAGTCGTTACCGACATTGCAGGGTCAAGCTCAACCCACATCCTAGCTGTTGCCTGGGCCTGAACATAGGAGGCGAAAACCGATGTGGCTCTAACTGTCACATTATCGTACTGGCCTACTATTCCATCTGAGGGTATATGGACTCGAACTGGTACCTCGAGTATCTCCGATGAATTGAGGATCTTGGTCCTAGTAGGTATCAATAGGTGGGTCGGCCACCCTTTGGTGGGTTCAACCACCAGGTCAAAAACATCATCGCCGTTACCAGTGTTGTTTAGCCTAAAGGTCAGTATGGAGCTGGATTCTGGTCTGGCCTGGCCATCCTCAGGAGGCAAAGCCTCACATCCATGATATCTCAGTCCTATGTGCACTCGGTAAATGGCAAGAGCTCCCACAACCGTCTGGTTTACAAGATCGTTCCCAGCCACGATTGCATTGACGATCACAACATCGCCAGCCTCGGCCATGACACCAGCACTCAGATAGTACCCTTCAGTATCCAACACAACAGCCTGGTATGTTCCATCAGGGCTGACTATGGTGACAGCGGTTCCCACAGGAGCTGGCTGGCCTGCGAGGTCAAAAACGTTACCATGGATCGTTATAGGGAAATCCGCGCCTTGCGCTGGCTGTACCAGAGAGGTCTCTAAAATGGTAGATTGTAGAAGGCAAATGGTCAGCAACAGGATGCCGAACCTGACTCCCTTTGAACTGCTCATATGACCAGGCATTCAAACATACACCCAATATATTATATTTTACCCCTGCAAGATTACATTTTACCTCAATAAGAAAGGAAATGGAAATTAAGATCATGAAAATATTTTACTTTATAGTGGCGCACTTATCATTTAGGACAAATGATTTCGCGTGCCACACATAGTCAAGAACCCCTCCATACCTCCTATATGTTTGGTTCTTGGCTATAATAGGGCTTTAATAAGGCTTTAATAAGAGAATGGAAAGATGGAAAGAAGAGTATTTTTAACAATTTACAGTCTGGGGTTAGGCACCCATATCAGGCCTTCATCCTCAGAGCCTACCGGTATGGTCATATCGTTCTGGAAGAGCCACCCAGTGTATGCGGCAGTGATGGCATCTAGCTCATCATGGGTCAGGGATCGCTCTTTTAGGTCACCCTTGATATCAAGGTCCACAAGGCCTCTTGCCAGAGCTTCGATCCCGGCCTTCTTTCTTGGTATCCCAAGCAGGTCCTGGGTTGCGCCTGGATAGACCTCGATCACTTGCTGGTCCATGCTCTCGAGTTGCAGGCGCAGCAAGACACCCCTTGTGGTTAACGAACGCATTCCTCCAAATGTGCATGGAAATACCCGTATGCCCATCCTTCTGAGCTCCCGTTCTGCCTCCCTGATGTTTAGGCCCTTTTTTCTGCAATCACAACCAGGCTCAAGGCAGCAGCGATCCAACGGAAAAGTAAGTGGCGCATCAATGGC
>JAUVCJ010000057.1 GCA_030595765.1 Thermoplasmatota archaeon
AGACAAGCTTGCGAGTACTTCTACATTGCAGCCCGTAAATTCTCTGTAGATGCGCTGGCCATTCCCGAACTGGGTCTGATAAACCTGGATACCATGATGGTTGTCAAACAACCCTCCTACCTCCACCCAAATGAGAAACAACGCGCAGGTGTCATTCGTTCACTAAAGAAATGGTCCACCCTCCCATGTCACATCATTGAAGATCAATACCAGATGAAGTTGGAAGCTTTTGCTTGAAGGCTTTGCTTGAGGGCGAGGCCAGATACGATATAGAGTGAGAAGTATGAAAAGTGTGATGAGTAATAGTTTGTTTTAGAAACTAAGCCACAATAGTATTCATTGCAATAGTATGAGAAGTGCGAGGAGTATGAGAAGTATGCCGTAGTATAAAGGAGTGGGCCAGATCCAGGACATAAGCCTCCTTCTGTTTCAGGCGCTTCGTTGTCTCTGCTTCACCTACGTCCTTGGCGACATTCATTCCTCTCTGTCCAGTAGGAATTTCCATAGCGGGATTAACTCTATCCCTTCGATCTCGCCCTGGGTGTCCTTGGTTATTATCTGCCTGGTCTTTGAGCTGAGCCATTTTGCGCCCTTCTTATCCAATTGGTTGGCTGTTTTTGTTGGATTTACCAGATTGGCTAGATTGGCCATGTCTGCCTGCGTTATGTCGCTCTTGTACTTGGACTCGACAATGCTCTTGTCTGTGATGAAATCTATCTCTTTGCCATTGGACCTGTGGTAACGAACCCGGCTTGTTTTTGCCAGAGTGATGTATATCAGATTCTCAACGACTGCGCCTAAGTTGATGTTCTCGGTGAGCACTGTGAACAGGCTAGTATCGGCCAGGTAGAGCTTCCTAGCAGATGCTTTTCTTTCAGGAAGTTTTCCCTCTCTCTCTACTTGATGAACAAGGCCGGACTCGACCAATAGGTCAAAAATCCTTTTCACAGTCTTCTCCTTTATCTCAAGCACCCTGGAGATCTTTCTTATGCTAGCAGGAGTAGAAACACTCTGGGCAGTGAAAAGCAGTATGTCTTTGAGAGCCTCCCTATTCCGTAACTCATGCTTGCCAGCAATGTCACGGAATAATATACTATCCAACAGGGATTGAAGGTTGTTTGGATCCCTGGTTCTTACATATTCGGGCATTCCGCCAATAAGAACATATTCATGGGCAAGCGCTGGATAAAGATGCATGTCTGCCCCTCCAATATCCTGGCCTGTGAATTTAAGGTACTCTCCAAATGACAGGGGATGGATAGGCATGATCCTCTGCCGGCCTGTCAGGTGAGGGCTCCTCATCACGATATCAAGGCTTGCTGAGCCAGAGGCAATAATCTTTGCGTGACCCAAGTCATAAAGGTTCTTCAGCTGGAGTTCAAAATCTTCCTTGAAATGAACTTCATCCAGAAACAGAAAGACATCATCATCGTGCTTGCAACTTGTAATTCTTCTGAAGGTGTCGACAACCTCCAGGATGTTCTGGTCCTCCAGCGCTAAATTATCCAAGGATACATAGAATATCAATCTTGGATCCACTTTTTCGAGAAGGCCATGAATGTACTGGTGCATGAGGGTGGTCTTCCCAACCCTTCTAAGGCCAGTAATAAAAATTACATCCCTAGTAGATTCAAGCTTCTCAAGCAATGACAGGTATCTGACCCTGGGAGTTCCTGGTAATTCATACTTTTTTTCCCACCAGGGGTTGAATCGGTGAAGTATCTCTTCCATATGTAATTCATGTACAGGGAGGCATATAAAGGTTCCCCCCTATAAAGGGGCACTTATTGCGAAAAGCGCACCCCCATAGGGTTGCACTGTGGCGAGAGGATATATTTGAGAGAGGAGAATAATATTGTCTGGAACAGGAGCGGAGCATCCAAATGGAGTGGGCCAGATCCAGGACATAAGCCTCCTTCTGTTTCAGGCGCTTCGTTGCCTCTGCGCCCTTGACGACATTCATCTTAGCGTCCTACCAAAGTTTGGACTTGCTCCAACAGGGATGGCCGTTTCATCAAATCCTTTCCCGACGTCAGGGCCGTACCCATCATTCCATTGGGGAAAGGCTGTGTCGTTTCTGCTCCATTGCCGGGACTCTCGCCCCACCGGCGTGAACCGGTCTGCCACTTCTACGCAAACACGTAGGGAGGGAGGACTTTCCTCAGCTGCCCGTAAAGGCTACCGTCGGTCGCCTGCCTGCTCCTGGCCCGAAACCGGGATGTTTTTTGCCTTATTTAGCATTAATCCTAGTAATATTGCCTTTCAATGCCGGTTTTTTGGAGCATATTCCTTTAAAAAATTGCGAACATTTAGTAGTAAGCTATATATCCAAAAAATGCCCTAAGGCACCCAGGTGATTGTTCGTGGGCTCCTGCCCCATGTGTGGCGGCATAACAGATGAGACTGACAGTCAGTGCCCATTATGCGGGGTACCCTTAACGGGTGCTGAAGCGCAGCTAGAGGAGGCTTCCAAGACTGTTGAGGCCGATGTTGCTGAACTTAAGTTGGAGACCAAGGAAGAAGAGGTCCAGCCGACACAGGACACTCCAGCCAAAGAGGATTCTATTCAGGATGAAAAGCCAGAAATGGAATCTGTTACAAACATTGAAGAACCGGCACCAAAGGTTGAGAAAACACCTGCTACTCCCAAAAAATCGACACATCCCTGTTTTTACTGCAAAAAACCTGGAATAAGGTATATCCAGGAGCATAAGCGATGGTATTGCGACCCCTGCAAGAAATACATGCCAACTACAGAGCAAGCAAAAGCAGAGGCAAAAGACCAAGCACAACTTGCAGCAAAGCCTGAACCAGCAAAGGCAGAAGCAGTTAAGACGGCACCAGCAAAAACAGAGCCGACACCCCCACAGAAATCATCTCATCCATGCCATTACTGCAAAAAACCTGGAATAAGGTATATCCAGGAGCATAAACGATGGTATTGCGATTCATGCAAGAAATACATGCCAACAGCAGAGCAGGCAAAAGCTGCGGCACAAGCAACACAACAGCCTAGACCTACACAGCAAACTGCTCAGCAAGCAAGACCTGCGCAACAACAACAATCCATACAGCAAGCTAGCCCGGCACGGCAACAGGCAAGGCCTGCAACCCCACAACGCTCGTCACATCAGTGCCACTACTGTAAAAAACCCGGGATCAGGTATATCCAGGATCATAAACGATGGTATTGCGATTCATGCAAGAAATACATGCCAACTGCAGAGCAGGCAAAAGCCGCGGCGCAATCAAGACAGCAGCCCAGACCTACACAGCAACCTGCTCAGCAAACAAGACCTGCACAACAGGCCAGGCCTGCTACTCCACAACGTTCGTCACATCAGTGCCACTACTGCAGAAGACCGGGATTGAGGTATATCAGGGAGCATAAACGGTGGTACTGTGATTACTGCAAGAAATACATGCCCTCAACACAGCAAGCTCAAGTTGCTCCGACAGTTACACAGCATGACCCTCAAATTCCAGCCAATAACTGCTCCAGTTGCTCCAGGCCCCTTTCATTCGTGACTAAACACAAAAAATGGTACTGTTATACTTGCAAGCAATTTAGGGATCCTAGCCCGATCATTAGCAAGAAAGATGCAGAGGAAAAGATGAAAGAATCCGAGAACAAGAAAGCAAAAAAGGAAGAAAAGAAGGAGGTCAAGAAGGATGAGATGGAGGCACTGGAAGCCGGCACCAACTATCTTCTCTTCGAGAACAAAGCCAAGATGGCATTTGAACTGTTCGCTCAATTACTCGATGATGATTCCAACGGTCTATGCATCACAACTACGTTTCCTCAGAAGGTTACCAAGAAACATAATCTAAAGAACGCTGAAATGAAATGGCTCTCAGAAACCTCAACAGACGAGGAGGAGACCATCAATCCCAAACGTCTGGATTTCGAGGTCACCAGGCTCATATCTCACTACTTCAAAGATCTGGATAACAGTGTTGTTCTTCTGGATGGATTGGAGTATCTGCTCCTTGAGAACGGATTTAGTAAGGTCATCAAGTTCGTTAAAAAGATCAATGACATATCGTCGTTAACTACCTCTACCTTCATTGTGGTCATCAATAAAGGTTCCCTCAAGACCGAGGAGATGACAATGCTCCAGAGAGAGTTCGACGTGGCAAAAACTGTTTATTAGATTTCACTTGGGTCAGACTGTTGAATCGCTTGTAAATTCAACCAGTAATTTTAAGCCCAGGCCGCCAATGAAGCAAGCATGGGTGCTGTTAGACTTGGAAAGATATTACTGCGCTGGTGCTGGAGCTGCAACATCCCAATTGTTGCCAGCAAAACCTGCCACATCTGCTCAAATGATACTGTAGAGGTATCAATTACACCACCAGGAGATGCTAGGCCTGCATTCAGGGCTGACCTCGATCTGATCGAGAGTGTGATCGACCGCCAGTTCGGAGAGGGCTGCGGCAAGCTACTGCTAAATGAGAGATCCGTAATTCTGCTCAACAAGGCCCCTGACCTCGACAGGATGGACGAGGTGATACTTGATGGCGGTGTTACAGGAGCCTTGCGGTTTGTTCCAGGTAAGGGATTTTCATTTCTACCCAGGTTGGGTTTTGCCAACCGATTCGTAAAATGCGCAACAAAAGGTAGGATTTTCGTTGACGACGGCGCCATTGAGTCCATTAAAAAAGGAGCCAGCGCTCTTGCCATCGGCATCCTGAAGGTGGATGATCTGATAGAAAAAGGCGACGAGATCTTGGTGCTCAGCAAGGCCAATCAACTGCTTGCCACAGGCAGAGCCACCATGAATGGAAACGAAATGCTCCAAGCAAACAGAGGCCCGGGTGTCAAGTCAAGATGGTGTGTCGCCAAGAGCCCGGCTGTTCCAGAAGTTGCAGATAAAGATCCATCGTGGGAAGAAGTAATTGAAGCAAACCAACCCGAAATGGATCGCATGATCTCAAAATCTGTTTCGTTCATCCGAAAAACAGTGGATATCCAGAACCTGCCGGTGGCAGTGGCATTTAGCGGAGGGAAGGATAGCCTGGTCACACTCTATCTGGTGCTGGAGGCTGGGGTCAAGCCAACATTGATGTTCACCGATACCGGGCTTGAGTTTCCAGAAACCATAGACCAGGTTCAAATTGCTGCCGACCGCAACGAACTTGATCTGTTGGTGGAGCATGCTAGCTTCGAGCATTTCTGTAATGCACTCCCGCTTTTCGGGCCGCCTGCAAGGGATTTCCGCTGGTGCTGCAAAACAAACAAGCTTGGCCCAACGTCACGACAAATCGCACGTAACTTTCCAAACGGTGTCCTTTCTTTCATAGGACAAAGGCGGTACGAGTCCGAGTCACGGGCAAAGCACGGCCGCATTTGGAGGAACCCGTGGGTGCCAGGGCAGGTTGCTGCGTCCCCCATACAGGATTGGACCGCCCTCCACATTTGGATTTACATTTTTGGGAATGATTTGGAATATAACCCCTGGTACGACAGAGGTCTTGAGCGGATAGGATGCTTCCTCTGCCCTGCCGCAGACATTGCAGAGCTTGACACCATAAAAACACAAACAGATAAGTTTAAAAAGTTTGCAAAATTCTTAACCGAATGGGCAGAAAAGAGGAACCTCCCCGAGGGTTGGTTAGAAAATCATCTGTGGAGATGGAAAAAGATCCCAAAAGGAATTCTCGAACTTCTTGATCTTGATGAAAGTGAGATGCACAGCTCCACAGAGTCGCCCGAAGGGCTGAATTTCACGCTTGCAAAAGGGTATGTGCCCTGCACCGGCGGATTAAGTGCAGAAGGAGCGTTCAGCAGGCCAATTAACCTGAGCCAGGCAGCAAATGTTCTCCAAATATTAGGAGCTGTTTCCCACACCCCGAACGAAGGAATGTTGAGCGTTCTTGACTCCATTGTATTCCAAGAAGGCGCTGTTGTTGTCAAAGGAAAGGATGAAGCGCAGCTTGAGATGAGAACAAGGGACATCAGGGAGATGATCTTCCGCTCCGAGCTATGTGTAGGTTGTGGTGTCTGCATAGGTAGATGCCCCACCGGCGCACTTGAGCTTGTAAACGATAAAATATTTGTTGATAAAGAAAAATGCACACATTGCCACAAGTGTTTTGGCCCTTGTCCTGTAATAGATTTTCGAACCCATCAGGAATTCAACCACTAGCTAAACAGCAATATCAAGTAAAAAACAATTTTATCATTTTTCCTGACATTTTGCTCCATTAACCTGCAATCATCAAAACATTTAAGCTGAAAAAAGCAAAATAAGGCTATTGCATAGAATCAAAACACGCTTGAGCGCAGAAGATGTGTAAAAAATGAATTGATAATAAAAAAGCAAAAACTCAATGACTTTGCTGTAGAAAATAATCCACAGGAATCGACTTCCCAACATAACTCACAAGATTTAAGCAAGAGTCTTCCAGAAATGCTAGATCTCATTTTGAACCAACTGCACACGCTCCCTCTCCTACACAGCTGAGATTTGGAGAAATTGTATTGAGAATCTCAAGAGTAAAAATCTTTTCATTAAAAATGTGGCATAGGCACTTTCTTCTCGCCCAGGTGGGCTTGGCGTGAGTGATATTCGAAGATATGGCACTGAGAATATCACGAGCAAAAGCCTACTTTTTTTTTGAACCAATAGCATAGATAAATAAAATGACTTGGCGCGAGGGAAAAACGGAGAGATTATACTGAGTTTTTTCCCGAGTAAAAGCATATTTTGTTGAACCAATCAAAAAAATCAAAATGTGCTTGCGTGAGGGAAAATCGGGGAGATTGTATTGAGATTTTCCCGAACCAAAGTCCACTTCGATGGAAATAATTGAATTAAAGAAGTGGACTTGGCGTGAGGAGAATTCGGAGAGACTGCACTGAGAATTCTCCGAACCAAAGTCTACTTTTTTTCTAATCAGCAGATTAGAAAAAAAGTGGACTTGGCGGGATTTGAACCCGCGGCCTCTGCCTCTTTCGTGACCCGCAATAGATGCAGGCCCATGCGAAGGCAGCGATCTTCCGAGCTGATCTACAAGCCCTTGAGCGCGCTCTGCGTGCTCAAGGGCTTGAGCTCGTGAAAAAGAGAAGAGCTTTTTCACTCACTACAAGCCCTTTTAAACACTCGTTGGCTTTTGCTTGGAAAAAAGTAGAGAAACTTTCTTCCTTACTACAGGCCTTCGTGCAGAGCAAGAGTTATGACTACTGACAGGTCTATTAAAACTGAGTATTTCAAGATATCGAGTATATGGCTCTCATGAAATAGGGTCGCATGGGAATATTGAAGGCTCAGAAGGATGACTGCAACCTAGAATAATTAAGAAAAAGTGCCGCTGGTGTGACTCGAACACACGACTTCCAGATATATGCCCCAGACATCGGAATTATTGCACGGTGTGCAATGGGTCTTCAGTCTGGCACTCTCCCAACTGAGTTACAGCGGCAAGTTGGATGACTCAATATGAACTGGAGGGATAAAAACCTAATGGTTATGGTTAGGCTCTTATCCAATCCTCGTATAGTATGTTCATGGAAGAATCGGTGACATGAGAATAGGACTGGTAGTATGTCTTGCCTCCAGCATTGAACCTGATGGTTATGAGCAGTGTGTAAATCTGATAGTGGTCTCCCTTGAAGCCGATGCTATCTATAGCTTGGGTCGAAAAACCGTCTAGGTATGCAACTTTTTTGGACAGGTTCTCGAGTATGTGGTCCTGTTCGTCAAGGATCGCCAATGTAAACTCAATATTTTCCAGGCGCACGTTACCAGTGTTCTCGATCTTGGCATCAACACTTATGGTGGGTCCAAAGCTCTCGAAATATCGGGTTTTTACCAGCACCTCCATGCGAGGTATCACAAACATATATGCTCCAGCCATGAGCAGAAGCAGTACAACCACTGCAATGACACCTGTCTTTGCAAGAGAGGATTGGCCTGACCCCTCGTCCCAAGTACTGCGAGGTGGCCGTTCCCATTCATCTCCGGTTTTATTGGTCATGTTCAATACCTCTGCCCCAGAGAACCGAATATGCTTCCCATGGGTGCCGGGATCATCATGTGATGGCTGTGTGTGGAAATGTCCACCAACCCTCCGTCCTGCATGATGATCGGAGTCGCAGGCAGGTTTGAGGATGTCATGTCAAAGAGCACAAGACGAGCGGGTTTGTTATCAAGGGCCTTTACACGGTTCCCAATATACAGCTGAAGGGTATCTCCCGCTGCATTGTCGATCTCGATCACAGGAAGGCTGCCAAACATGTAAGCCAACCTCATGTTGAGAGTATGGAGGTCTCTTATTGCAAGTTCCATGGAATCAATATGAACATCAGAGCTGTATGGAAGATCCTGAATCACCATCCTGAATAGACCCAGGCCTTGGGTGGTAAAACGCATCCATTCCCCATCATATGCCAGGTTAAAACTAGAAGGCAGGTCGATTATCTGGATGTCAAGGAGGCCTCTCTGGCCCATTGCTTCACCGTCCAAGTGCAGGAACATATCGATCATCATGTCCTCTCCACCATTATGCTCCACAACCAATCTGGGGATGGACTGAAAAGGGCTGCCATCCATATCAAAATCAGTGGAACTGATGGATTGAGCCTTCATCTGGGTTGGTATGTCTTGGGCAAGCATGTAAGCATGATGGAACTTGCCTCCGGTTAGCCTTGACATGCTCAGGTACATGTACGCCATGAGAGAAGAAGAAGAATATTCCATCTCGATATCGTTGCCGATGGATGCCTGCATGTCAATTGAAGAGGGCAATACCGGAAGGAGTATGCGTGAGATGGTCAGCACCGGCAGTTTTTCCTTAAGCGTAAGATAGATGGGACCCATGTCATTGGAGTTGCGAACCCTGAGAGTTCCGTTAAGGAAGCGCCTGAAGTATTGGCGATCCTGGGTCATATCAACCAGCAAATCGATATCGGTGTTGGGCTTGATGCCATCAAGATAGATGGATACATCCCTGTCCTTGATACCTTCGGCCTCTACCACCAACCAGGGATACTTGGGAGTATAGCCCTCCATCTTCAGGTGGGCAACGGTCTTGTTTTCAGTAAGTGCTGCATAAATGGAAACCTTTTTTGGTAGGTTTGAAAGAAAAACCTTGCCTACGATCTGAGTGTTGTTGTTGTTTATCTGCTGCCTTGCCACAATACCATGAGTCCATGATATCTGGTCAAGGTCGAGTCCAGTACCGAGCCTGAAATCAGCAATAACAGTAACCTCTCCAAAGGCTTCGAAAGAGAAGCTGATCTCGCTTCCAAGGTTGCCAAATCTCTCGACTATGCCATAAATGCTGTTGCTCAGGATGTTAATGATGCTGGCGCCAGCATTGGAAAGAGAAAATATCACTGATGATAGTCCGCTTAGGCCTGAAACATTGAAGTCAGGTAGCTCGAACATCCTACCCTCGATGAATCCAGTGAGGTTAATGGAGAAATGCCTTGGCATGGGCAGAAGAAGAAGCCTGGCCTCCAACAGCTCTTGAGTATCATCAGAAAGTGTCAGGGCCATGTTGTTCTCTACGCTGGTGTTTATCTCAAGCCTGCCTCCAACTCCTGGCTCGTATAGCAATGAGGAGAGATTTGTAAAATGCCCAGACACGAAGGTCCAGTCCGGATGGTTTTCCACCATCAGATGCGAACCTGGCATACTGTATACACGGCTGGGATCTGTGGTGACATAGAAACGCAGGCTACCAATGGCCTCGTCGTCTGGAGTCCTTATCATGATGCGCTCCTCGGTTTTCTCGAAGATCAGGGTTCTTGCAAGTCTTTTCATCTCGACCTGGAGAAAGGTATCCTCTCCCTGGACAGAAAAGACGAATTCATTGATGGTCTCGTTGCCAGTAGAATATGTGAGTATGGTGTCCATCATGTCCAAGGTCACATGTCTGGGAATGTTGGAGAGCCGTGCCCTGCTGTACACGTTGTTGCGGTCGTCAATTAAAAAGGCTGATAGCGGAAACTGCTGCCCAGCTTCGATCTCTAGATGATTTCCCTCATCGAACCTAGCATCCAGATAGGCCAGATGGATAAGCCTCATACTTAGTTGCAGTGGGAGCCTGGAATCAACTGAGGACAGGGTGGAGTTATAGAAACCAAAGTAATTCCCATCGGAGGTAATATAATCACCATCAGTGAGATATAGTTCTATCGAAGATATGGGGTTATCAAACGTATCCAGCAACACCCTGTTCTTTCCTTCTCCCAGGTCAATTATTTTCTCGGGTAGAGAACGGAATATGTCTCCAATCCTGTTGAACTGTCCGAACATTCTGAAACTTAGGCCATCCATGAAGGCCTCAACAAGGCCAAAACCGACGTTTATATCGCTTGATTGAGGTGCTCGATTGAGCTCCATCGACGACTCCAAGTACATCTTTGCAGGAATATCTTCCATTCTTGCATGAAGATGGGTGTAATCCAAATCTATGCTCCCTATCCTGTTCTGCAGCTCATAAATATCGATGCCTGGGTATTCATATTCATCGTATTCCATATACTCCATGGAAGAGCTGGCATTGAAATTGATCTGGCTAATGTTGAGGCTACCTTCCTGAACTTCCTTCATGGTTACATCAATGCTTGAGGGAAGGCCTCCAAGCTTGGTAATTGCGTAGGTGATGTCCTCTTTTAACTCCACGAATTTCAGAGACATGTCTGATGTTACTCCACCCTCCCAGCTGAAGCCATAAATGGGTGCAGTAGTGCTCTCAACATCCAGCGTAAGCTTGGCATCGATCGGAACAGTGGTCTCATCGTC
>JAUVCJ010000150.1 GCA_030595765.1 Thermoplasmatota archaeon
TGGCTAGAGCGTTTGCGCATTCGAGTTCCTTTGAGTGGCGCTGACCATAATCGAAGCTCAGAGCCAGCAGCTTGTCATTGTGTTCCTTATGAGCAATTGCCAAAACTGTGGCGGAGTCAAGGCCTCCAGATAGTAGAACTATGGCCTGGGGTTTTCCAATCGGTCTACGATCCATCGATGTCTCGGCTCCAGGTTCCATTATATCGTCCTCTCGACCCAGGCGCCCTGGCCTTCCTGCTCGAACACGCCCAGCTCCACCTTTGTGATGTTGTTGGGAACATCGAAGTCAATAAAGAACTGCTCCAGCAGTAATATGGCCAGATCCTCAGAGGATGTGGATGGGGAATCCAGCAGTATGATGTCGTCCTTTGGGATGAGGTACTCCTTGTTGTCGATCATCATCCATAAACCCGCACCTCTATCCTCCATCTTGAGATCGGGATGTTTGTTAGGCACCAATACAAGATGATCTAGCCTGTCGCACATGGTTCTCAGAAGCTTCTTTATAATGACAAAATCGCATACCATGTGGTTGACAAGCTCGTCGGCGTGAAGCCGTAGCTCGACGTGATAGTTATGGCCGTGCATTCTACCGCACTTTCCGTGTCCTACTATAAAGTGGCAGGCGCTGAACACCAGCCCACTCTGCCTGCCCTTGACCTCAATGTACATGTGTGCTACCAGGGCTGGCCGTTATAAAAGCATTCTGCTCTTTAGAACTGTAATTTAGAACGCACAGGTGATGTTGCCCGATGCCTGATACCACTGCTAAGTTGTGTTTGCCATCAGTTATTAATATGGTCAGCACTTTTTCGCATCAAGGTGAGGCAAATGAAGCTAATATTACTCGGCGCACCAGGCTCAGGAAAAGGCACCCAGGCAGAAGGATTAGTGAAGGATTTTGGGATTCCACAGATATCTACAGGAGATCTCCTGCGAGCCGCTGTCAAGGCCCAGGCCCCGCTGGGGTTGGAGGCCAAGGGCTACATGGATCAGGGAAAGCTTGGGCCAGACCGCATTGTGATAGAGCTTGTAATGGAACGTGTTGGCAAGCCGGATTGCGAGAACGGCTACTTGCTGGATGGTTTCCCAAGAAGCCTTGCCCAGGCCGAGGCTCTGGAGGGCTTTGCCAAGATAGACTCTGTGCTTTTCATCGATGTTGACGAAGGTGTTCTGATGGGCCGTTTGACAGGCAGGCGAACTTGCAAGGCCTGTTCAGCAGTGTTCCACATGGACTTCAACAAGCCAAAGGCGGATGGGATCTGTGACAAGTGCGGTGGCGAGCTCTACCAGCGCGATGACGACAACGAGGAGACTGTTGGCAAGAGGCTGAAGACCTACAATGAAAGCACCAAGCCTCTTATCGATTACTACACCAACAAGTCCATGCTGAAGGTTGTAGACGGTGTTGGCGACATAAAAGATGTATATGCCAGGATCAAAGCTGCACTGGATTAATTCTCTTGCCTTTCTTTGCTCTGGCGTACCCGTGCGCCACATGACAACTGCGCGCCGCTTTCCACAGTTGCTCCAGCCTCGACCAGAACGTCGTTTTCAAGGGTGCAGCCATTCCCTATTGTGGCTCTGTCTCCGATAACGACCCCATCTAAGATGCAATCCTTGCCGATGGTGGCATTATCATGGACCACGCAGTTTGAGAGCCTACAACCTGTGGCGATCTTCACTCCAGACCCTATGCATACATTCTCTCCCAGTTCAACTCCAGAGTCCAGGTGAGTACCCTCTCCCAAAAGGTGGGTTGTTTTCGCCAGGCCTGCGGCAACCTCTGCCTCCAGCATCAATGCGTGAGCATCCAGATATGATCCTGGAGTGCCAGCATCCTTCCAGAGCCCTACGTATTTGAACCCATAAAGTCCCTTTTCCAATATCACTGGAAACACTTCGCGCTCTATCGAGACCTTCTTCTCAGGTGTGATGAACTCTAGTACCTCAGGCTCCAGAATATAGGTTCCAGCGTTGATCCAGTTGGTGACGATCTCGTTCTCTCCAGGCTTTTCAACAAATTTCTGAATGGAGTTATTCTGGTCTGTGATCACCATGCCGTACCTGGTCGGGTCCTCCACTTCCTGAAGGGCAAGAACCCCGATGCCGCCGCAATTATTGTGAAACGCTAGATATGCAACCATATCCAGCTTTGTGATGACATCAGCATTGATCACAAAGAATTTTCCGCGTATCTGGCTCTCGCAGTTCTTGACCGCCCCACCAGTCCCAAGCGGCTCGTCTTCGACCACAACGATGACCTCCCTACCAATATCGTTAGCTGCAAAGTGATCCCGTATGGCTTTAGCCATGTAATTCACTGCAAGCACGACCCTGTCCACCTCAGGCGGGAGAGAGTTGATGATCCCAACGATCATTGGGGTGTTCATCACTGGCAGCAACGGCTTTGGAACAGAATAGGTAAGAGGCCTAAGGCGGGTGCCGAACCCTCCAGCTAATATGATGGCTTCCATTGATACCCTGATTCAGACCCAGGTCTAATAACTTTTGTACATGGAGTTCTAGGGCGGATTAACCCAGGTCTAGGGCTGAAATGTCAAATAAATTTATATCTTGTCACGCATTGCCCTGCTGATGGGGGAGTAGGGCTTCTAAGCTCCATTCCTGTGTGCCTAACAACTAGAAAATGGGGAATTGCAACATGATAACATTTAGTGATAAGCAACTGAAGATCCCGAATATGCAGAGACCAGTATATCTAGTCACAGGCGGGATGTCCAAGTTCGGCAGGGCCTTTCCAGGTACTAGGACCGAAGAGCTTGTAATCGATGCAATGACTGAAGCTGCTGAGTTCATCGGCATGACGCCAGCCAAGCTCAAAGAGTACATCCATACCTGTTACTATGGTCATTTTGCAGACCATTTTGGTGACCAGCTTCTTGGCGAGTCAGTGATCCATGACCGCCTTGGCCTGGACCCACTGGGTAACATCGGCATCAAGACCGGTGGCGCAACTGGTGGCTCAACACTCTGGGAAGCATATAAGACAGTAGCTTCCGGGTACTCTGATTGCGTCCTGGCTATGGGCTGGGAAAGGATGGACGAGGTCCCAACAGACGAGGGAAACAGCCTGATATCTTGCGCTGCTGACAAGGACTGGGAAACTCCCATGGGACACATCTATACAGGGTACTATGCAGTTATGGCTCAGAAGTACTGGCAGGTCTTTGGCAAGGAAGAGGCATCATTTAGAAGGACACTGGCCGAGATCGCGGTCAAGAATCGCGGCTATGCCAGGATGAACCCTCATGCACAAGGCCCGATGAAGATAACTGTGGAAGATGTTCTGAACTCTCCTGTGGTCGCCTATCCGTTGCTGGCTCTGGACTGCTGCCTGATGAGTGTTGGAGCAGCTTGCGGTATACTGGCTGACGAGAAGACCGCTTTTGAGATGTGCGACAATCCATTGCGCATAGACGTGACCGCTGGAAGCCATACCCTTAGAGTTGCTGACAGGCGGGACATGGAGATACCACTGCTGCCCAACGAGACCAAGGAGCAGTACGCAGACCTAGGGGAGCGATTCCCAGGTGGAGACAGGTATCCAGGCTTTACTGGTTTCCTGGCTGCAAGGATGGCGGCATATTACGCATACAAGTTGGTGGGTATCCAAGATCCAACAGATGATCTTGACCTGGTGGAGCTTCACGACGCATTTACCATTTCAGATATCCAGTCATACGAGGACATCGGCATTCGACCCTATGGCGAGGGAAGGACATATGTCGAATCTGGAGACTGCTTCCACACCAATCCAATCACAGGAGAGCCTGGCAAGCTGCCAGCGAACATCAGCGGCGGACTTATAGGGAACATGCACGCTGTTGGAGCGACTGGCATCATGCAGGTCGTTGAGGTTGCACATCATATGTGGAACCGCTGGGGTGAGATGCACGGAAGCCAGGAGAAATGGGACAAGTTCGGAAGGGAGAAACCAGCGGACTGGAAGGACATGCAGGTCAAAGGCGCAAAGCGCGGACTGGCCATCAGCCATGCCGGTGTCGGGTCGCATGTTACTTGCACCATTCTTCAGCATCCAGACCACTTGCTCAAGGGAGGTGAATAGATGAAAGTAGAACATCTTGCATCCAAAGAAGAGGATGAGAAGAGAGGAACAGTGAAGGTAGTTAACGGCCGCTACAAGCCATCTGGACTATTCCACTACATCTCTCTTAACACCCCGATAAAGGACGAGAACGGAACCCTGATGGGCATAACCAATCCCAGGGACATGACCTACATCCACTCTTACGGTGGCGAGGCTGTGTTCTTTGAGGGCCTTGGCAAGGGAAAGCTGATAGCATCCAGATGCGACAATCCCGATTGTGTGACCAAGGGCTCCATCTACATGCCGTTTAGGATACACTGCCCGGACTGCCTTGCAAAGAACACACCTGTTGACATTACAGACAGGGCACGAGGCGGCAATGTCCACTCATTCATGATAACCGAGAGGACTGGAGCTTTCAACACCCTGCCTACACCAATCAAGTTCGTCAACGTGGAGTTCGAAGGGGTCTGCACCATCCTTATGGGCGCTCTTGCTGTTGGAGAGCCAAAGATGGACATGAAGGTCACCCCGATCTTCAGGACCGGCGACCCCCAGTATATCATAACCGATATGCTGTGGGTGCCTGTTGGAACACCTGCGGACCAGCTGCCAGAGCATTACACGTTCTAGATAGGCAAGCGAGCAACAGATAGCAACGAATACAGGGTGGGACCCCCACCCTACTTTCTTCTTTTTCTCCAATTTTTTCTTATCCAGGGAAACCTTAATATCCCACCTTGGGTAGTTCAGCCCATCCGCAAGCAGCTCATGGCAGCCACTGCATGCCCAGAAGCTAAGGCCGCGCCTCGGGAACATTGTTCTCGTTAGGCAAGTGCCCATTTCTTATCTGGCACGTAGTGAGCAACAAGCATAGCTTGTTGCGAGCAAAGATCGTTTGTTTAACAAACGGCACGTAGTGAGTGAAAAACCCTGTTTTTCACGAGCAAGTGCCTGTGAGCAAAGCTCACGGGCACGTAGCCTAGCCTGGATAGGGCACAGGCCTCCTAAGCCTGGGATCAAGGGTTCGAATCCCTTCGTGTCCGCTTTTTCTATTTTATCGTGATAAAATAGAAACGCGGACACTAGTTCGGGAAAAACTCAGCGCAGTCTCTCCGTTTTCCCCTTACTTCGTGTCCACTTTTCTTTAGTAATGTGTATATTCGAAAAACAGACACTCGCTTGGAGATTTTCAGTGCCATCTTTCCAAATCTCCTCGCTTCGTGTCATTTTTCTTTGGTTCAATAGGTTCTCGAAAAATACATTGGTTCAAGAAACCGTTGGAAGCTTCTTTCCGGGATAAATTTTAATTTCGCGGTTTTAATGTACTGGCCATTTAACCCTTTCCTTTCTTGTCTCGGATGATGGCACAAGCATCTACAACTATTCTATCCCACAAAAAGAACACCCTCACCCTTGAATCTAATCCTTAAGGAATTCTTCAAGGAATTGGAGTTCTTCTTCCTTTTCATCTCTCCTTTGTTCTAGAATATCTTTTAACTTTCCCTCGAAACCCAAATCACCATGGTTGTCAAGGTCGATTAGAATCTCGGAGAATATTCTGTCGAACTTATCCTTCTGCTCATCGAGCTGGTTCTCCCAATATTCAACGACGTTCCTGGGAACATTTTCGTAACAGTTCCTATGAATCCTGAGATAATAGCAGAAGTAGAACCAGATATCTTCGGTCATTTCCTTAGCAATATCGTAACTGAATGAGGAATGTTCAAGATAACAGTGCATTAGCAAGTTGTAGTTCTGAACCCGCTCGACAACATCCTGTGGGAAATCCTTGCCAGGAAATGACTTGATGGTTTTTTCTAGGGATGGAAAGAGAACAGCTCTCTTGAAATTCGAGACCTGAACATTCGATGACATTATCCTCTCGATATTGAGGCGCAATTGTCTGAAGTTCCTCTGAAAATCAAAAGGAGCCAGAGAATACACATCATCCACTAGTTGTTCCTTTGTTAGGTCTTTGTACTTACCTGTAAACTCTCTTACGACATCCTTGACGATATTGATGCTTTCATCATCGTACTGTGGTTCCCATCCAGGCCAGGATACCGTAGTGTAAAGAGGTGTTTCATGGTTCCAACGTACATCATTCGGCATGAGGTAGCGAACTACCTCATCGCCGTACCGATACCAGCAATGAGGAAGCTT
>JAUVCJ010000261.1 GCA_030595765.1 Thermoplasmatota archaeon
GTTGATGTCGTACTTGGAAAGGTCTTGCATTGGGAGCCTCGCAGTGCAATAAAGCAACTCCGAATAGAATAAGCCTTTTGCCTTATTTGCTGGTGCAAACAACATTTTGGATTGCACCTTCTCGGGTTTAATATTTTTAAAATAATATGCACCCAATTAGAAGACGAAGTATATACTGTCGTTCGACATATTCTCCACTCTGGATATCACTTCAATAGCAAATAACTTAAACGTGAACCACCATTCATGAACCATGGTTCACGTTATTATCCCCCGGAAGGAAGCTACTGCGATCAATGAAAACCCGGGCTGGTCTCTGGTATATGGCAGAAGAAAAGTTGGAAAGACTTTCATGATAGAGCATTTTATCAAACACGACATATATTTTTCTGTCAGGCTGGATAGAAGCATCTTCTGCAGAGGTTTCATTGTTAATCATATGTCGGATCTTGAAGCTTTTAAGGACAATGTGATCGGTCTTCTGGAAAACGAAAAAACTGTTGTTATAGATGAGTTCCAGAGGCTGCCCACAAGATTTCTGGAGGATATTGCCAAGGCTCACCCCAGAGGGAGACTGATCCTTACTGGCTCTTCGATGCGGGTATCTTTGGAGATATTGGGGAAGAACTCCCCGCTACTGGGACTGCTAAGGCCATTCAAGATAGGATTGCTTAGTTCATCGGATGTTCTGGCTGTGATGGGGCCGAAAATCGGAGATGAAGAAGCTGTGCGGCTAGTTTCGCTGTTTATGGATCCCTGGACCATCCCCTTCTATGATGGGTCTGGATTCATCGAAGCGGTCACCAAGATGATATCATTCGTTGTGAACGGCCTTATTGGGGAGATATTTAGAGAGGACCAGAGAGAATTATCAAACACATATTCCTCGATATTATCCCTTATGGGTCAGGGATACTCTGATCATCGAGAGATCGCGAACATTCTTTACTCTAGAGGCATGGTTGGCTCCTCTGCATCTTCGAGTGTGCTCCCGTATATGAAGAACATGCAAACCATGGGCCTTCTGGAGAAGGTCGGGGTGTATGGGTCAAAGAAGGAATACTACGTAATTTCATCCTTTCCAATGAGGTTATATTACTACTTGCAGGCCAAATACGGCTTCGCTGAAAGAGAGTTCGAGTATACTGAGATAAAACCTACAGTTGAAAAACAGCTCAATCTTGGTATTGAGAACACGGTGGCGAACCTTTTTGCTCAGTCGCTCAAGGGAAGACCCGAGCTTCTAAAGAACAGCGAAAGGGAAGTGTATGTTCTGATCACTGTCAGAAACAAACCTAAGCTAGTAGGCGAGGTCAAGTGGGGGAAGCCCAGATCAGGGGATGCTGATAAGTTCCTGAAAAAGGTCAATGATTTCAGCTGCCGTAAGATCCTGGTAACCAAGAATATGGTGAACACTGACAAGATTGATGTTATCACAGCTAACGACCTTGTGGAAATGGCCAAGAAAATGGTCTGACCATGAATAATTGATTCTGATGAATAAGTCCTAAAACCTGCTTATCTACTCTCTATGGCCAACACATACCATTAACCAACACACACTGATTGTCCCCCGCTTCTATAATCCTTTGCGCCTTATTTGCCGGTGCAAACTGCATTTTGGGCTGCGCCCATCTAAAACATGAACCACCATTCATGAACCCTGGTTAACGTGTTTTATTTCCGCCTGTCCAACAGATACCAGATGACCCAAGGGCCAAGGTTCAGCAACGCAAATATAAGGACACCTACAAAGAAATCCAAGAACGAATGAGGCTCATCCAGGCACAAGCTCATCAAACGGAGCATTAAGAAACCGATGCTGGCCATGATTAGGATAGCCTGGATATTTTCCCGCTTTTCGGTATTCAATGGGTTGTACACTTATTCTCTCTCCAGGCTTATGTCGGCTATGGCTACCTTAATAATGGATCGTCGTTGGTTGGCATAAGGGTTTGGTTTGTGCCTGGGTTGAAGCGAACCATAAATGGTCTCTAGGTGGTTAATGGGTGTAGTGACAATATCCATAGTTACTAGGAGCTCCTCGCTAACGATATTCTTCACCGAAAAAATGCCATCAATCGTTATTATTCAGTTCATAATGATTGGATAATAATTGCCTAGTATTGATTACTGTCAAAATTATAATGCTCTCATCAGTTACCTGATGTATGAGTCTATGGTTTTCGTGAATTAATTCCCGAATGTCCTGTCTTTGATATTCTGGCACAATTCTACCAATCTCTGAAAAATCATTGAGCTTTTCCACTGCATCGATCAATTCAGCAATAACAATTCTGGCATAATACTCTGAATCTTTTGAAATAAAATCGCTGATTGCTTGTAGGTCATTCACTGCAGGTTCCGACCAGATGAGCTTCCTCATCTAGCGAACCTCTTCTTGACCTCTTCATGGGATATTACTTTCCCATCTTTAACAGCATCCAGACCCAATTCTATCTTCTTCTTGACATAGAACTCGTAAATGATATCATCCCATGAGCAATCTTCAGGCAGGGATTTGATTAAATGGATGGCCTCTTCCTTAATTACTTGCAAATTACCACTTCCATTGATTTATACCTTCGCGATGTTATATTACTCTTTCGACAATGACCAATCCTAGAAGATCCTGACCCAAGCCACGCCTTTGCAAGCAACACAGACCCCAGTCCCATTACACGCCTGGCACGGTTTTCCCATAAGGGTCTTGCCTTTT
>JAUVCJ010000069.1 GCA_030595765.1 Thermoplasmatota archaeon
CGTGTAAGGCATAATGGGTTGCACATATATAAAGATTTCTCTATCTGGATTGGGATTGAATTGTGGGTTGCACACGAAAAAGAAAAAAGGACTGGCTAAAATTGTGAAAACGGTAGTTCTTTATATACTCTTAAATTTGAGAAATGAGTAGCTTTCTTTTGGAAGTTTTCACAAATCAGTGTTTATCTTGTACTGACCTACTAGCCACTTGGGTTAATCATTTCCTAAACTTGAGTTTAAGAGGGGGGAAATTGTCTATTCATAATAAGGCCTTCATTAAAACGTTTAAAGGTAAATTAAGCGATAATAGCAATGATTCACAGATTGATGCATTTCACGAATGGACGAAAAATAAGCTATATCCGTATAGAAACATTATTCATCATATGGGTGAGATAAGTAGTTGGATTTCTTTGCAGCAATCATTTACCGCAGTTCCTAAGGAATCTGGGTGGGATTTTGTTCAGATGAGGGAGGACTTAAAAGGGTATCCATCACACACTGCGTTTCTAATTGCTACAAATACCATCAACCCACCGAACATTATAACAGGAGATGCGGGAGATTCACACAAATATGAACCCATTTGTGATTTTGCAGAAAACTGGAAAAATCAGGTCTATGAAATGATTAAATTTTTTGTGGAGATAGTTGTTGCCGAACTAAATATAAATAATCATCACGGTGGTTAATGCCCTCACAAACTTAACATACCAACCACCCCTTTTCTAACATTCAACCACCATCCACCTCCAGGATGTCTCCCATGAACGTAACCTATCGCCCCTTCACCCACGCCGACACCCAGATAGTAACCGAGCTAATCACATCACTCTACCGAGAGGATCCCGGTAGTCGGCCAATGACTTCTCAGAAGATAACACGCACATTGGATGCGCTAACTGACCATCCAGACAGAGGTAGTATCGTTGTCCTAGAAAACGGCGGTAAGATAATAGGCTACTCCCTGCTGATCAACTACTGGAGCAATGAGCTGGGTGGCAACCTGCTGGTGATGGATGAGCTTTACATTATTGATAAGTACCGGGGCCAGGGTGTGGGGACTGCCTTTATCGAGCATGTGATAAGCTCGAACAGGGGCAAGGCTGTTGCACTGCAACTGGAAGTGACGGCGAATAATGTTAGGGCCAGGAAGCTCTATGTGAGACTGGGCTTCAGGCCGCTACCAAACGACCTGCTGACCCTGGTGTTGGAGTGAGCCTGCCAGTATTCAGTAAAATGGAATGAGCTATCAGTAAAATGAAATAGAATGAGCCAGCTGTTTGCCATTAATGAAATGACGGAAAGAGTTGAGAATATGAGCGATGATGTGAAAGACGGTATGAACGCTACTACGAATGGCGATATGAAAGCTGCTACGAAGGGTGCTTTGAAACCTGCAAGAGATTGTAATGATCTGGCCGAGATAAGGGCAGCAATAGATATCATCGACAACAAGATCGTTGAATTGGTCGCAAACCGTTCCAGTTATGTAAAAGAGGTTGCAAAATTCAAGCTGAGTGTGGATGATGTAGCAGACCCGAAGAGAGTGCAATTCGTAATTGATTCCAAAAAAGAACTGGCGCAACGGTATGGCGCACCTCCAACGCTGGTAGAGAGCATATATGAGATGATGCTTGATTTCTTTCTGGAAGAAGAAGTAAAGGTTTGGAAGTCAAAATAGTTTTTTTGCACGTTGCCCAGCAGTATATATATGTGAATGTATTATATAATGCTCAAAAAAAGGAGGTCTTAACAATGAAGGACACAACAAAGATTGGAATAATAATCTGTAACCGTTATCACACCTGTGCTGGAGGCAAATGCTTTAGGTCTCTTAAGGAAAGAGAGGGCGCTTTCAGCATCTACGGTGATGATGAGGAATTGGACCTGGTAGGATACACCACCTGTGGTGGCTGTCCTGGTGGTAACATTGAATATTCTCCTGAAGAAATGATTAAGAACGGGGCTCAAGTAATTCACCTGGCTACTGGCTTCATCGTTGGATATCCCCCTTGCCCTTATATATCTGATTTCAAAAGCCTTATTGAGGAAAAACATGGATTGAAAGTGATTGTTGGCACCCATCCGATCCCTCAGAAATATTATTCTGTGCATAAAAAATTGGGAACATGGGATTCTCCAGAATGGAAAGAAAATATAAAGCCAACGTTGACAGACGAGAACACACGTTTTTCCTACGATTGATACAACATAAATGCCGATTAATGAAGATGCCTGAATTAGTGCTTAAGAGCATTCTATTTCTTGCCGGTGTGACTGTATTTGCACTAGGACTATTACTCCAGGTGGTGATGGTCCTCCTATTGGCTTCTTCTAGGTCAATATAATAGAATGTATTGCTCTAGCAATACTTCTTAAGATTACTTGAGAGTGAATTGGTAAGATTTGGGTGAACCATGGGTTAGATTCTGGAATATCTATATTAATGCATAAACGGATGATATCGATGGTGATGAGCCATGGATACAGCGGACTATGCGATCAGGATTGAGAACCTCGGTAAGGAGTATGTCAAGGGCGTAAAGGTTCTGGATGGCGTTTCTTTTGATGTGCTGAAAGGCGATATCGTGGGTTATCTTGGGCCAAATGGTTCTGGAAAAACTACTACCATCAAGATATTGACCAATCTTCTCACACCAACCTCGGGAAGGGCTTTTATCAAGGGCATTGATGTTACGAAGAATCCCAAGGAAGCGCTTAGATCCGTAGGTGCGCTGATCGAGGTGCCTGGCATATATGATTATCTAACTCCCAATGACCTGCTCACATATTTTGGAAAAATTCACGGGATGGACAAAAAGAAGATAGAAGAAAGGATTCCTGAGGTCCTGAAAAAGGTAAAGCTCCAGGATTGGCAGCATAAGAAAATTGGAGCGTTCAGCACAGGGATGCAAAGACGCCTGGCCATATCCAATGCCATTCTCCATGAGCCTGAAATTCTGATACTGGATGAGCCGGTCATAGGTCTTGACCCCAAGGGCATCAAAGAAATTAGAGAGATGCTTAAGGATTTCCAAAAAATTGGGATGACCATTTTTCTTAGTTCTCACCTGATGCACGAGGTATCCGAGACCTGCGACAAGGTGATATTCCTTGATGGGGCCAAGCTACTGGACTATGACACCGTGGATAATATCAAGGGCAGGCTAAAGGCCCAGGTAATTGTAATCAAGTTCTTGAACCCAGTAACTCCCGAGTTATTGACCCAGTTAAACTCCATGGAACTTGTTGGGAGCATTGAGCGAAGAAATGACGATGTTTTGATAGGTTTTGATGGGGATTATGAAACCAGCTTCAAGATACTAGCTCAACTCATGGCAATGAACTACAAAATTGCTTCGTTTGCTCCGGAGGAGGCCAATCTTGAGGATTTCTATGTTTCTGTCATGAGCGATGAAAGGGGGGTGTCAAGTTAATGTCCTTCAAAAATGATGTTAGTTCGGATATGAATCACGTTTTTCTGAACGTGGCATTTGAAATGAAGAAGCACTGGAAAAAGAACCGGATACTGATAGTTTCGTTGCTGGCTATTGCCCTGCCGCTACTGTTCTATGCTGTTCCCCCTATGCTTGGCAGTGATTACGCTGAAACCGCTAATCAATTTGCCAGCAGTAACCTCGGCTTCATAACTTTGATGATAATCATTTCTGCGGCAATGTTCACCGGAGACTCCATATCTGGGGAGTTCGAGAACCGCACTGGCTTGATACTATTTCCTACACCACAACGCCAAAATTCCATATTTGTTGGCAAGTATATTGCATCATTATTGGCTACCTGGCTTGCTGTTGGGTGGTACTATCTTGTCACAATGCTCGCTATCGGCCAGATCTATGGCTTTGACCAGGTTTCAATGGAGTTTTGCCAGAGCTTCCTGTTGGCTCTGCTGTACTCGGCCAGTGCTGTTAGCCTGATATACTTTTTCAGTGCAGTGATGAAGCGGTCTATCTCATCCACATTGCTTGGTTTCTTTGCCCTGATGATGATTATGCCTATAGTTTCCCTAGTTCTGAGCCTTGGAGATGTTGATACCTGGTTCCTTGTCACGCATTCAGCAGGCCTTATCACAGATGTTCTGGGAACCTCTGGTGTAAGCGGTTTTAGTTCCGGGCCAGGAGGTGGCGGTTTATCTAGCATCTCACCGGATTTCTATGAAGGTGTGTGGGTGATGACCGCCTATGCCATTGGTTTCTTTGCTGCTGGTCTAAGTGTTGCCAATAGAAAGAAGATGGAGGGATGAAAATGAAAACACATGATACTAAGAAGACGATAGCTCAGATGGTGGGCTTGTGTTGCACCCTATTGATGGCATCTATTCTCCTGATGCCAGTTGCCGTCGCCCAACCGATGACCCCACCTATGCAGATGCCAGTTCCCGAGATTGAAATTACAGCGATCGAGTTCTCCAACACCGATGCTATCGAGGGTCAGGAAGTTACTATATCAATCACAATCGAGAACATGAACAGCACAATGGCATTTGATAATATCACACTCTCTCTGTACCTGGATTATGAGGTTGTGCACAACTTCACTGAAATATCCCTGGATGAGGCAGAATCTGCAACCTATGAATATGTATGGGATTCCGAATCTGGAACTCACAATGTAAGCGCATTGCTTGTCATAAATGAAATGCCACTCATGGACACCCAGATTAGTGAAGAGCTGATAGTGGGTCTTGGAGATGTGAGCACCATCATTGTTGCCCTGCTGGCGATATTGCTGGCAATATTGGTGATTGTAGCAGTGCCTAGTGTGTTTGCGGTGATAAGGAAATAGAAACGAGCCCGGCAACTTTCAACTCAGCCGTCATCAAAGATAAAAAGCTCATCCACAGTGGTCTTCAGCGCCACTGCGATGTCGTGAGCGAGCTTCAGTGAGGGGTTATATTTTCCCTTTTCCAGGAACAGGATGGTCTCCCTTCTGACCCCGACCTTATTGGCCAGATCTATCTGGGTCAGGTCGTAGCGGGCTCTAAGCTCCTTTATTCTGGTCCTCATGCTGGCTACCTGCCCTGTTTGTCGTAGTAGAATAGCGAGAGAAGGCATACCAGCAGAGAGCCTCCGAAGAGGAGCACGAATGCCGGAAGCAGTATCTCCAGATTCTTTGTCAGATACCCGTATGCGAATATGCCTGAGCCAAAGAACGTTGTGTACATGAACGCATTCCTTGTTGCCCTGCCGATGTTGACCTCGATGCGTTCATCGCTCATGTTGTATATCGAAAAATACGAGATAAAACCAGCGAATCCCAGCATTCCCACATTCCATTCAGCAAAGAACAGGAGGCTTAACAGGGAAAGAAAGCCCAGGTACCACAGCATGTTTTTCATATTATCACCATTGTTTTTCGTAGAGCTAGATGTGTACAAGGCGATATCGATCACCTTGTGTTATCTATTTCTAATCTAATGTTAGATATATATAACATCATATTTGAATATTACGGCTTCATTTTTTCCAACCAATTATCAGATTTAGTCCTAAGCATGCTTGGCAAATCTCGATGGATGGATGCCTGGTATTTGTTACAACTCGCTCTTAGTCCAGTGCTGCCCTTTTCTTCGTTAGTTCTCAGATACGGCTAGTAAACTTCAGATACCTGGCATTGCAATATGGCTTCCACCCCAATGGCCTGAGCCGGGCGTACTGATCTAACAATTGGAGAAATTTATCATGTCTACAGAAAAGGACTTTGTAGAGTTTGTTGTAGACCAGATATCGGGTGCAGGCTTGATCGCACATCGTAAGATGTTTGGAGAGTACGCCATTTATTGCAACAGCAAAGTGGTTGCTCTGGTATGCGATAATCGATTGTATGTCAAGCCCACCGATGGAGGAAGGAAATACATTGGAGATATTGACGAGGCCCCGCCATACCCTGGAGCAAAGATGTATTTTCTTATTGAAGATAAATTTGAGGACCAGGACTGGATCAGTAGCCTGGTGAGAATTACAGCGGAAGAGCTTCCTGAGCCTAAACCAAAAAAAAAGAAAAAGAAGAAGAACAAGAAAGGTAAGGAAAGAAGATAAACAAGTAGTTGTGAAATAGATTCAGGGTGTGAAATTGATCCAAGACGAAAAATAATATTGCGGTGTATCCTGATGCCAGACCAATGTAATGCAGATGCTCGAGATTGCCATGGTGGAGGTGTTGATGATAATTTCAACAACGTGTCCATAAGCACCAGCAAACCAGCGCATATAAGCACCAGCAAACTGGCCAGATTGGCATTGGTTTTTGCAGGCACCATCTCTCTGGCCTTTGGAATTTTTGGGATATTCCTGCCGATCCTGCCTACTACTCCATTTCTTTTACTTGCTGCCGGTTGCTACTCCAGAAGCTCGCCTACATTTTACAAATGGCTAATGAACAACAAATGGTTTGGCACACACATTCGAAATTATCGGGAAAAGAGAGGTGTCCCATTAAGAATAAAGGTCGTGACCATCTCCTATTTGTGGGTCACCATAATATTGTCAGCTTTCGTGATGATCCAGATAGAGCTTGTCAGTATCATTTTGATCCTGATCGCCACTGGCGTTACAATACATATTCTCTCCATCCGAACCCTGAATGATTGAATGAAAACGTTCGGGCAATTCTTGCGCGAAAGTGATAAATTGGAAGTTATGCATCCCCATGGTAATATCAGGGTGGAAAAAAGATGAACAACAGTCCAAGCGCATCAGAGAGGGTCAGGAACATACCAACATCAGCCATACATGAAATGACACGATTATCTAAACAGGTGAGAGATGTGGCTTTTTTGTCCTGGGCAAAGCCTACTTCAGATACTCCCGAGCACATTAAGGAAGCCGCGATCAGCGCAATTCAAAAAGGGCTTGTTGGTGGATATTCTGAAAGTTCTGGCATGCTGGAGCTGCGCGAAGAGATCGTGAAAAAGCTCAAAAGAGATAACAATATCGATGCTGAGCCTTCGGAGATCATGGTGACAATTGGTGCCATCGAAGGCTTATCTGCAACAATAATGGCATTGATCGATCCCGGTGATGAAGTCATTTTGCCATCTCCGAATTATTCAACTCATGCCAATGAGGTTATTCTTGCATTGGGAAAACCGGTTTTTGTACCCACGATCGAAGAAAAAGGTTTCATTCTGGATCTTGAGGGTATCCAAAGGGCAATAACTCCGCGAACAAAAGCAATATTTTACTGCTCTCCATCCAATCCTGCAGGTGCCGTATTTGATGAAGCACAGCTACGTCAATTGGCGCAGATCGCATTAGAGCATAATTTGATGGTTATCACAGACGAGGCTTACGAATATTTCACGTATGATGGGCATCGCCATTTTTCCATAGGTTCGATCCCAGAGATGAAACGGAATGTGGTTAGCGGTTTTACGTTCACGAAAACATATGCTATGACAGGCTGGCGAATTGGTTATTTGCATGCGGATAAGGCATTGATACCGCAGATCAGCAAGGCACACATCCCTTTTGCGATATGTGCTCCGGTCGTTTCCCAATATGCGGCGCTTGCGGCGTTAAAAGGGTCACAAGTCTGCGTAAAAGAGTTTCGTGAACATTACCTGGCCACTCGCAATTTGATGTGCGATCGCCTCATGAAGCTAGACTCAGTCTTCGAGTGCCAGAAGCCAAACGGGTCCTATCTTATGTTTCCGAAGATCCTGTTAAAAGAGGGGGCTGATTCCTCAACGTTTTGCAAAGAACTATTAAAGAACGCCAAGGTCTCTACAACGCCAGGCGTGGCTTTTGGCCCCACAGGCGAAGGGCATTTGAGGCTGTCGTTTTGTGTTTCCGAGGACGAGATAAATAAGGCATTTGACAGAATGGATTCCTATTTCGGATGATTATGAACGCTGGTCAGAAGGAATGACACACAGTTTACAGAACAAATTCACCTTCTGAACCACAAAAATCCCAAAAAAAGTAGTGGATAGCTATTTATACGGTGTGCCACTGCACTGCCTGAGCACAGGTACTAACTGTGCATAAACACGGAGCGTGAAAAATAATGGATGATAGACGTGGCGGCGGCGGCGGTGGATACAGAGGAAATCAGGGCCCAAGAGAAATGCACAAGACAGTCTGTTCAGATTGCAAAAAGGAATGCGAAGTTCCTTTCAAGCCATCAGGTGACAGGCCTGTTTATTGCAGGGATTGTTTCGGAAAGCACAAGAAATACTAAAGTAGTATTTTCATTGGCTTCTAGATCCAATTTTTTTAATCTATTATCTGGGCGGGGAATTAACCTTCTCCGTTCCTTACTCATTTTTATTTGTTCTAGTTCCAACTCTGTCGATGTGGCATAGAAAGGTATATACCAAATAGCGGCTTCAGCAAACGACGTATGCCATACAATGACAGGTGTATGCCAAAGTCAAGCGGCTCACAGTCCCTACAGTTCTCTCGATCATCCCAATGGAAGTGGTGACTGATGGCATTTAAAAGAATTCTGCTGGTCAAGCCCTCTGGCAGGCATGGATTGAGTTTTGCCTATGACATCGTTCCCACTGGGCTTGAGTACATTGCTGCATACATCGAGGACGCTGTTGACCTTGTGGATGTGATCGACCTTGAGATGGAGCAGCCAAAGCCATACGACACAACCATGAACGAGTATCTGGATGAGCTCAAACCTGACCTTGTAGGCATATCTATGTCGGCAACCGACCATACCGAAGGTCTGGAACTGGCCAGTATTGCCAAGAAACGCGGCATCACAACTGTTCTAGGTGGGTATCACCCTTCTGCGATCCCAGATGAATTGCTCTCACACCCTCAGGTAGACATCATAGTCCGAGGCGAGGGCGAGATCACTATGCATGAGCTGGTCACAAAGGGAAATCCCATTGGCATTAAGGGTATCTCTTACAAAGACCAGGAAAACAAAGGCCACAGAAACAAAGGTCATGGAAACAAAGACCACAGGTTGATAATCCATAACCCTGACCGCGAGTTCATCAAAGACCTGGATAGCATACCATTCCCTGCCAGACATCTTAGAAGGCACGTGTATGACCTGACCCTGAAGCAGGGCAGAGTTCATGATGTGTTGACAACTTCAAGGGGATGCTGGGGCAAGTGCAGCTTTTGTTGCGAGCCCACAATGAGCTTGGGCAAACAGCGATACCGGTCTCCAGAGAACGTGCTGGCTGAGATCCTAGAAATTGTAAAGCTTCATGATGGCAAGCCGCTCAGCCTGGAGGTCACAGACCCGCATTTCATGGGCAAGCCCAGGGTTGTGGAGCAGCTTTGTGACATCCTTGCTCCGTATAAGCTGGACATCGTGTTCATTGTAAAAGTACGCCCTGACATGATGGCTAAATTCCCAGAAGTAGTTCGAAAGATGATCTCTGTTGGCATCGATACCTTCGAAATGGGTATTGAAAGCCCGAGCATGAAAGATCTCAAGTACACTTCAAAGAACGTCGAGACCGACATGCATGAATTGGCAGTTAGCAACATCAAGAAGTGGGGTGGCTATGCAGGCGGTACATTGGTTGTTGGATTGCCCGACCATACCGAGGAGGAGGTCAAGCAATTTCCAATTTATGCCAAAAGGATCGGGCTTGTAGCCTCAGCATATGGCATTGCAACTCCGTTTCCAGGAACTGGTTTTTATGAGGAATTGGATTCTCAAGGGCTGATATTTGAAACCGACTGGAACAAGTTCGATGAGATGCATTCGGTATTCAAGGCCAAATATCTATCAAAGGAAAGGATAGAGGAGCTGGCAACCTTCTGCATGGCCAAATTCTGGACAATGGACACCTTCATCGAGAAGGAACGGATGCGCATGATAAAGCGTGGAGCCAAGCGACCATTGATGGAGTTCATAATCGATAGGGTAAACGACCTCAAGTTCTCGATAGGCACAGGTTTGCAGCTCCAAAAGGGTAATTTCAGCAGGCATGTCCAAGAATATCTGGAGGCATCACCAGACCCGGGTGTGAAAACCTACACCGAAGAAATTGGAATGCACAACATCAT